>NZ_JBFULQ010000353.1:0-5886 GCF_054049815.1 Mesorhizobium sp. P5_C1
GATCCGGGCATCTCGCTTGCAGAGCAGTGAATGCAGCCAAGGGGAGGAATGCCATGACGAACGTCAAGTGGATGATCAAGGCGCGCGAGTTCGTCAACTGCAACTGCGCCTATGGCTGCCCCTGCCAGTTCAACGCCTTGCCGACGAATGGATTCTGCCGCGCGGTGGTCGGCGTGGAAATCGAGAGCGGCTATCACGGCGACACCAAGCTGGATGGCTTGCGCTTTGCCGGTGTCTTCCGCTGGCCCGGCGCAATTCACCACGGCAGGGGTGAGGCGGCAGTGGTCATTGACGAGCGGGCGACCGAGGCGCAGCGCGGAGCGCTGCTTCGCATTCTCAGCGGTGAGGACACCGAACCCGGCGCGACCATATTCCAGGTCTTTTCGACTACATTGGAGACGGTCCACGATCCGATCTTCGCGGCAATAGACTTCGAAGTCGACATCGATGCCCGAGCCGCTCGCCTGCACGTGCCGGGCGTAACCTCGGGCCGCGGCGAGCCGATCAAGAATCCCGTCACCGGTGCGGAGCATCGGGCGCGCATCGACCTCACGCATGGTTTCGAATATTCGCTTGCCGAGGTCGGGCGTGGCTGGACCAAGGCGACCGGCCCGATCAAGTTCGAACTGGCGGACTCGCACAGCCATTTCGCCAATTTGCACCTCTCGCAAAGCGGCATCGTGCATTGACCTGATCCAATGATCGACACGGCTCTCGAGGCGGTGCTGCGGCGCGACCGCACAGTCGTGACGGCCGCGCTCGTCATCATAGCCGTGCTCGCATGGGTCTATGTGATGTGGCTCGCGGCCGACATGACCATGCAGAATGCTGCCGCCCCGAGCGCCGCAGTTGGCGATATGGCCGGCATGGACATGTCAGGCACCGATGCGGGCAATATGGATATGCCGGGCATGGATAAGGGTGGCATGGACATGGGCGCCACGATGGCGCCCGGCTTCCGCGCCTGGGCGCCAGCTGATTTCGCTTTCATCTTCGCCATGTGGGCCGTGATGATGGTTGGCATGATGACGCCGTCGGTGGCGCCGATGGTGCTGCTTTATGCCGGGGTCGGTCGCAAGGCGCGTGCGGGTGGGCGGCCCATCGCATCGACTGCATGGTTTTTCACCGGCTATCTGCTCGTCTGGGTTGCCTTCAGCGTGGTCGCGACCGCCGCGCAATGGCTGCTGGCCAGTCAGGCCTTGCTGAGCCCGTTGATGGCAACCAACAGTACGGTTCTCGGCGGCCTCGTCCTGATCGCGGCCGGCCTCTATCAATGGACGCCGATGAAGGGCGTCTGCCTGCAGCAATGCCAGGCACCGATCGCATTTCTGGCCAGTCATGGCGGGTTCCGCTCCGATCCGCTTGGTGCACTTCGATTCGGGATCGTTCATGGCGCCTATTGCCTCGGCTGTTGCTGGGCGCTGATGGCACTCCTGTTCGTCGGCGGCGTCATGAACGTGCTGTGGATCGCCGGCATCGCCATCCTCGTTCTCCTGGAAAAAACCGTCCCGACCGGGCAGTTGATCCCGCGCATCTCTGGCACGCTCATGGCGGCAATCGGCGCCTGGCTGCTCGTCCAGGCATCCTGAGCTGCGCTCCTCCCGTTTCCGGCGGCAATGCCATGCGACCGGGTTGCTCGTCATGCATTTAGTCTTTGGGTACGCCAATTCATTCCGGGATATTGGTGGCGCGTAGTAAATCCACGGGACAGATTTCGCCGGCGTAGTCCGGATCCGCGGGCGACCCGACTTTGCCGATTTTGTTTGCGCGGCTTGCTAATTTCATGACGCTCTTGGCTGCAATTCAGGCATTTGCGGCCGTTGGTTTTCAAACTCTTTCGAATTCGGTCATTTTCCTTGACCTCACGGGAATTATCGCCTTCGATGCCATTCGTGAATGGGAGGCGGCGCGTCGGTTGCGATGTGGGGTTCCGGGTATGGGCCGGAATGGGAGCTGCGTTCACACGGGAAAAGATCAGGGTTTGCCTGAAAAACAGAGAAAAGGGTCTGTGGGTCATGAAACATATTGCTATCAGCATTCTTGGCGCCGCCACGCTTGGGTTGATGGCGTCAGCCGCCTCGGCAACGACGCTCGACACCGTCAAGGCGAAAGGCTTCATCCAGTGCGGTGTCTCGACCGGCCTGGCTGGCTTCTCGGCGCCGGACGACAAGGGTGACTGGCAAGGTATCGACGCGGATTTCTGCCGCGCAGTCGCGGCCGCCGTCTTTGGTGACGGCACCAAGGTCAAGTTTACGCCGCTCAGCGCCAAGGAGCGGTTCACCGCGCTGCAGTCCGGCGAGGTCGACATCCTGTCGCGCAACACCACCTGGACCATCAATCGCGACACCGCGCTTGGCCTGAACTTCGTCGGCACCACCTACTATGACGGCCAGGGCTTCATGATCAACGCCAAGAAGCTGCCCGGCGTCAATTCCGCGCTGCAGCTTTCCGGTGCCGCCGTCTGCGTACAGAGCGGCACGACCACCGAGCTCAATCTCGCCGACTATTTCAAGGCCAACAAGATGGAGTACAACCCGGTCGTCTTCGAGAAGCTGGAAGAGGTCAACGCCGCCTATGATGCCGGCCGTTGCGACGTCTACACCACCGATCAGTCGGGTCTTTATGGTATTCGCCTGACGCTGGGCGCGCCGGCCGACCACGTCGTGCTGCCCGAGATCATCTCGAAAGAGCCGCTCGGACYGGCCGTGCGCCAGGGCGACGACCAGTGGTACCACATCGTCAAGTGGACCTATTTCGCGCTGCTCGACGCCGAGGAGCTCGGCATCACCAAGGCCAATGTCGACGAAATGAAGAACTCCGCCAGCCCGGAGATCAAGCGCGTGCTCGGCCAGGAAGCCGATACCAAGATTGGCACCGATCTTGGCGTCTCAAATGACTGGGTCGTCAACATCGTCAAGGCCACGGGCAACTACGGCGAAATGTTCGACCGCAATGTCGGCTCGGGGAGCCCGCTCAAGATCGCCCGCGGCATCAACGCGCTATGGACCAAGGGCGGCCTGCAATACGCTCCACCGATCCGCTGATCGAAATGTGATCCGGAAGGCAGATCGTCTGCCTTCCGGTTTCTCTTTCAGGGGACGGTCGAATGGCATCGCAGGAAGTTCTTCGCGAGGAGCCAAGTCGCGCTTCTCTCATAAATGATCCAAAAGTCCGCAGCATTTTCTATCAATGCCTGGTCGTCGCCTTGCTGGTGTCTGGTGTCTGGTGGATCGTTCACAACACGATCGTGAACCTGACGAACCTGCACATTGCCTCCGGCTTCGCCTTTCTGAGAGGCCGCGCCGGCTTCGACATTTCCGATACGGCGATCGCCTATACGTCGGACTCCACCTATGGCCGGGCCATCATCGTCGGCTTGATCAACACATTGATCGTCGCGTTTGTCGGCATCATCACCGCCACCATCATTGGTTTCATTGTCGGCATTGGCCGGCTGTCGCAAAACTGGCTGATCCAGAAGATCTGCACCGTCTATGTCGAGGTGTTCCGCAACATTCCGCCGCTGCTGGTCATCTTCTTCTGGTATTCCGGCGTGCTGGCCGTGCTGCCGGCCCCGCGCGATAGCATCAGCCTGCCGTTCGGATCGTTCCTCAACCAGCGCGGCTTCTATTTTCCGCGCGCCGTATGKGGTGACGGCTCCTGGCTGATCCCGGTGGGGCTGCTTGTCGGCATCGCCATGGCGTGGTTCGTCGCCCGCAAGGCGCACCAGCGGCAGATGGCGACCGGGCAGCAATTCCCGGTGTTCTGGACGTCGCTGGCGCTGATCATCGGGCTTCCGCTGCTCGCTTATGTGCTGAGCGGTTTCCCGGTGACCTTTGATTTTCCGAAGCAATCGACTTTCAACCTGACTGGCGGCTTCGTCGTCAAGCCGGAATTCCTGTCGCTCTATCTGGCACTGTCCTTCTATACCGCCGCCTTCATCGCCGAGATCGTGCGCGCCGGCATTCGTGGTGTTGCCAAGGGCCAGAGCGAGGCCTCGTCAGCTCTTGGCCTGCGTGCCGGCCAGGCGTTGCGGCTGGTGGTTGTGCCGCAGGCCATGCGCATCGTCATTCCGCCGCTGGCCAGTCAGTATCTCAACCTGACCAAGAATTCCTCACTCGCCATCGCCATCGGCTATCCCGACCTGACGGCAACGACCGGCACGGTGCTTAACCAGACCGGCCAGGCTGTCGAATGCGTGGTCATCATGATGGTGATCTATCTGGCCATCAGCCTTCTGACCTCGCTATTCATGAACTGGTTCAACGCCAAAATGGCGCTGGTGGAGAGGTAAGGACATGCAAGAACATGATATGTCCTGGGTTCGCACCGAAATGGCACTGGCGCAGCCGGCGCCGGCCGGCGTCACAGGCTTCAGCGCCTGGGTGCGCAAGAACCTGATTGCGTCGACGGGCGACACCATTTTGACCATCATCGGTTTCGCGCTGGTGGCGATGATCCTGCCGCAGATCATCAACTGGGCCTTCATCAACGCCGTTTGGACGGGACCTAACCGGACCGTGTGCGCCACGGTGGCGCAGGGCGGTATCCAGCCGGATGGCTGGTCCGGCGCCTGCTGGGCCTTCGTCAACGCCAAGTTCGGCCAGATCATGTTCGGCACCTATCCGGTCGAGGAGCGCTGGCGGCCGATCCTGGTTGGCATATTGCTGGTCGTGCTCATGGTGCCGATGCTGATGCCAAGCGTGCCGCGCAAGGGTCTCAACGCCCTGCTGCTGATCGTCGGTCTCCCGATTGTGTCGTTCTTCCTGCTGGTCGGTGGCGCGTTCGGTCTGGAACATGTCGAAACGGCGCGCTGGGGCGGCTTGCTGGTGACGCTGTCGCTGTCTTTCGTGGCCATCGTCGTGTCGTTGCCGCTTGGCATCGTGCTGGCGCTTGGCCGTCGCTCCAAGATGCCGATCGTAAAGATGCTGTGCGTCATCTTCATCGAAGCCGTACGCGGCATTCCGCTGATCACCGTTCTGTTCATGGCCAGCGTCATGCTGCCGCTGTTCCTGCCGCCGGGCGTCACGTTCGACAAGTACCTGCGTGCGCTGATCGGCGTGTCGCTGTTTGCCGCCGCTTATATGGCTGAAGTGGTGCGCGGCGGGCTGCAGGCGATCCCCAAGGGTCAGTATGAAGGCGCCGATTCGCTTGGCCTTGGCTATTGGCAGAAGATGTATTTCATCGTCATGCCGCAGGCACTGAAGCTGGTCATCCCGGGTATCGTCAACACCTTCATCGGCATGTTCAAGGACACCAGCCTGGTCACGATCATTTCGATGTTCGACCTGCTCGGCATCGTCAAGCAGAACTTCTCCGACGCCAACTGGGCGACGGCGCAGACCGCCAAGTCGGGTCTGATCTTCGCCGCCTTTGTCTTCTGGCTGTTCTGCTTCGGCATGTCGCGCTATTCAATGTACACTGAACGCCGACTCGACACCGGCCACAAACGCTAAACAAAAGAACAAGGGGATCCTGTCATGGCAACCGAAAATGCCGTTAGCGCGGAAGAGATCAAGGTCAACGCCGCCAAGATGCACATCTCCGACACCGATGTCGCCATCGACATCGTCGCCATGCACAAATGGTATGGTGAGTTCCATGTGCTGAAGGACATCAACCTGAGAGTGATGCGCGGCGAGCGCATCGTCATCTGCGGCCCGTCGGGTTCCGGCAAATCGACGATGATCCGCTGCATCAACCGTCTGGAAGAGCACCAGAAGGGCAAGATCATCGTCGACGGCAAGGAACTGACCAACGATCTGAAGAAGATCGACGAGGTGCGCCGCGAGGTCGGCATGGTGTTCCAGCACTTCAACCTGTTCCCGCATCTGACCATCCTGGAGAACTGCACGCTGGCACCGATCTGGGTGCGCAAGACACCGA
>NZ_JBFULQ010000354.1:0-5884 GCF_054049815.1 Mesorhizobium sp. P5_C1
CCTCGTCAGGAAGTCTCGTCTGGTCACCCAAATACCGAAGCAGGCGCGCGACCTGTCCGCGGCGGCCAAGGGTCGGGATTATCACTGCGAGTCTCATGCTCGATCCAGTTTCGGTTCCCGCCGAACCTAGACCGACGAGGGGACCGAAACAGCCTGCATAAAAGGTGACGGAAGCAGCTTGGCCTACCCCCGGACACAGGCTTTCGGAGTATCCCTGTAAACGACCCACAGCCATAAGTATTAGATAGGCATGCGTCCGGAACAGCCTGTAACCGATCGTACAACTTGCCGGGGCAACAAGATGGAATGGAGACTGCTGGCCTGACGAGGCTAGGGGGAACCATGCTCCACGAACGCTCTTCCGATTTGGCGGTCGCGGCCAAGGTCGATGTGCCCATCGAGGAGTTCCCGGCCGCACCGGGGCCTGCCGTCGACAGGTATGCGAAGATAGCGGTCGTTCATGACTGGTGTCCGAATTTCCGGGGAGGGGAACGGGTTCTGGCGCAAATCTGCAAGCAGTTCCCCAATGCCGAAGTCTTCACGCTTTTCGATTTCCTGCCGCCCGAGGTGAAGGAGCAATATTTCCACGACGTGGAATTCCATACCTCCGCGGCCAACCGGATCCCGATGGTCCAGAAATTCTATCGATCACTCTTCTTCTTTTGTCCCTTCCTGATCGAACAGTTCGACGTGACAGGCTACGATGCGGTGATCTCGTCTTCGGCCGCATTTTCGCGCGGCGTGATCACCAGGCCGGACCAGCCGCATCTATGCTATGTGCACAGCCCCGTCCGCTACGCCTGGGACGAGCAGTTTTCGTATCTTCAGCAAGGGCGGCTTGGCTTCGGGCCCAAGGGAATGCTCTATCGGTACATGCTGCATCGCCTGAGGACGTGGGACACGAGAACCGCGCACGGTCCGGACCTGATGCTGGCGAATTCGAACTATGTCCGCTCCCGAATCCAGCATATTTACGGGCGCGCGGCGCGCGTCGTTTTCCCGCCGGTCTCACTGGGGGAACTGCCCTGTGTGGAGGACAAGGACGATTACTACGTTTCGGCGTCCTTCCTCGCCCCTTACAAGCGCACCGACCTCGTCATCCGGGCCTTCAACGAGATGCCGTCGCGGCGACTGGTCATCGTTGGCGAAGGACAGCAATCAGCCAGCTTGCGGGCGCTTGCTGGTCCCAACATCACCTTCTCGGGTTACCTGCCCCGGAAAGACTATGTGGACACCCTGGCGCGGGCGAAGGCGATGGTCTTTGCGGGCTGCGAGGATTTCGGCATAGCGCTGGCCGAGGCGCAGGCCTGTGGGACGCCGTTGGTCGCCTTCGGCCGCGGCGGGGCCGTCGACATCGTACAGCGCCTGGGATCATCCCCCGAGCCGACAGGGGTCCTGTTCAAGGCTCAGACCGTCGAGCACCTCAAGGAGGCCGTCGAACGGTTCGAAGCGAACAGCCATGCCATCACACCCCGCGCTTGCGCCAGGAATGCCGGACGCTTTTCCGAGGAGAACTTCGACCGCGCGATCCTGGAATCACTCGGGGCCGTCCAGGCACTTCACGAGATCATGTGAATTCGCGAGCCCTGACGATCTTCGCTTCCGCATCGACGCCGTCCGCGGCCGCCATCGCCTTGAGATAACGCAAGGCCGTCGCCCTCCAGCTGTATGCCGAGGCTCTCGCCCTTCCCTTGCCTATCATCTGCAGTCGCAAGGCCTGGGAACCGCGAAGCTGCGCGAAACTGTCGAACCATGCGTTCGGGTCGTCGGGCGGTGCAAACAGCGCTGCGCCGCCGCAGACTTCAGGCAGGCTGGCGCGGTCGGAAACCACCACGGGGCAGCCGACGGCCATCGCCTCAAGGGCCGGGAGACCGAAGCCCTCGGTGAGCGAGGGGAAAGCCAGGCATAGCGAGTCCCTGAGCAGGGCCGCCAATTCGCCATCGGAAACGCGGCCGAGCCAGTGGATGTTTCGAGCTTCGGTCCTGGCCGTCCCTGACCTGAAGACGCGCGAATCCGACATGCCGACGATCGCTATTCTGAGGCCGGCCTCGCCAAGACGATCAGCCATGTTCAGGAGGAGATCCACATTCTTGTGGGGCGCGGCACTGCCGATCAGGACAACGGTTTCCCGCGAGGCCGCCAGCCGTGTCTGTGCCGAGTGTTCAGGCTTCCATCGCAAGGCATGCTCATGGCCGTTCGGCGCGACGAAAGCCCGTTCTGCCGGGATGACGCCGCGGCGAACCAGTTCATCCAGGGAGTAGTTGGAAACTGTAGAAATTCCGCACGCCGTCTTGCCGAGGCCGGGCAACAGGTTCCTGTAGAGAAGCTTGAAGGCAAGGGAGTAGCTCTGCGGGGCATTCCAGACATTTGCATCATGGATGCAGACGATATGCTTGCGGGAAAGCAGCGGCCCGGTGTTGCAGAGGCTGAGCAGTCCGCTGCCATCGAGGGATGAGGCGAGTTGCACCTGCTCCCAGACATGCCCGCTCGTGCGGCCGATCTCGCGACGTTCGATGAAAGCTAGCGGGATGTCCCCGGACCCGGGCGGACAGCGCAGACTGAGTTCCAGGCCGCGGGCGAGCGGCTCCTGTTCCGCGATCAAGGCGTCGAGAGAGTGGACGACCTCGCGCGCATAACGCTGGACACCTGTTGTCGGCTGGGAAAGAAAACGCCCATTGATGGTCCAACGCCGCGCCATGTCGTCCCCCTTTCGAACCATCAATGTGGAGCCGGAAAGACGCCAGGTCACCATGGCCATCGGGTCATCCGGCTAAGCGGCAATCATCCGGATAGGCGAGGTCGGACAGCGTGCCTACCTCAAACGTTTGAGGGCCTTGGTGCCCCCGGGGATGCTAGTCTGGCCCAAGGTGCGGGAAGGACCGGGGAAGGGGGACATGGGCAAACTCGAGTTCGACACGACGGAGTCGCCGCCACCAAGACGGGCCAGACGGGTGAATGGACACCGAGGCGATACACCCCTGGCCAGATCTGCTGCCGACGGCGCCGAATTCCTGATCGGGCATTCGGCTGCGGTGTGCGTGGACCCGGAAGCGCCGAGACGACGCTGGACGATAAACGGAGACTTCACGACGCTTCGGCCGACCGGAGTGGCCCGCTACGCCCGCGAGGTCACCTTGGCTCTCGACGCCCTCATTTCGGAAGGGCATCCCCTCGGTCGCGATCTGGAAATCGATCTCGTGGTGCCGCGCCCGCTTTCCGAACCTCTCCGCCTCGATGCCATCTCCGTGCGTGTTGTTCCCGAATTCAACAGGCCGCGACTTCCCCAATTCTGGGTGCAGGCGCAGTTGCCCTGGCATGTGCCCGGAGGATTGCTGAGTTTCTGCAACCTTGCTCCGGTCGTGCTGAGGCGCCAGATCGCGTGCATCCACGACATGCACACCAGGCTCATGCCGTCGAGCTACGCGCGGGGGTTCCGGTGGGCGCACCGCCTGATCCTGCCGGCACTCGGCAGGCGGGCCGCCCGCATCACCACGGTCTCGCAACTCTCGCGCAGCCATCTGGTCGATTTCGGGATCGCGCCACAGCAAAACATCGTCGTCACCTACAACGGCAGCGACCATGCGAAGAGATGGGATGCCGCGAGATCGTCTCTGGTCGTCGACCGGGGCAGGCCGTATGTCCTTTGCCTTGGCAGGCGGGACCAGGAATACAAGAACATGGGGCTTCTCGCCAGGCTGGCCCCACTCCTCGACGGGATGGGTCTCGACCTCTGGATGCCAGGCGATGTCGACGAGACCACGGTCCTGAGGTACGTCCCGGAAATGCCCGGAAACATCGTCCTCCCTGGCCGCATAGGGGATGACGACTTCAAGAAGGCGCTCGAAGGCGCCCTGTGCTTCCTGTTCCCGTCACGGATCGAGGGCTTCGGGCTGCCCGCTGTCGAGGCGATGGCTTCGGGCTGCCCGGTCGTGGCCTCGACCTCGCCGTGTCTTCCCGAAATCTGCGGGGATTCGGCCCTCTATGCCGATCCCGACGACGTCCAGTCATGGGCCGAAGCCATCCGCCTGCTGATGCTTTCCCCGGACTTGCGGCAACGGCTGGTCACCAAGGGGCACGCGAGGGCGAGCAGTTATTCCTGGCGGTGGATAGCGTGGAAATACCTCGAACTGATGGTTCAGGTCGACGCCGATTTCGGGGAGTACGGCAGTTGACCGGCAGCCAGTACAAGGATTGATCTCCAGGAGATCACGATGAACGAGCGGCCCGACCCGCACGACCTACGCGCCGCGAGCAGACAGGCATCCGCCAGCTTGCTTCTTTTCGACAACTCCCTGTCGATCCTGAACAGGACTGGCGCCTACCACATTGCCAAGGACCTCACCGGGGAATTTGTCCCGGGCCAGGCCAGGGTCCGCTACTGGCGGCTCGGTTCCTTCGCGCCCGAGGGTCTTGTCCGCAAGATAGTCGCCCGGCTGATGATGCTGGAAATCAACTGGCTCCGCGACAGCGAGTTTCTCCTGATCCGTGACGGCGTCGAAGAGCGTGGCTTCCGGCTGTTTCTGGATCCGCTCTACGTCCTGAGGTCACGCCTGACCGAGAATGATATCGTCCTGTGCCACGATGTCGGTCCGCTGACGCACAAAGACCTCTACGGCGAACGGACTTGCGCCAACTACCACCTCGCTWACGAGAAGATCCGGCGCATCAAGCCGGGGGTCGTCTTCGTCAGCAATTTCTCTGCACAGCAATTCAAGTCTCTTTTTGGCTCCGGTTTCCGGTTCCTGACGACAATCCCGCTGTATCTGCGCACCGAACTGTTTGACGGCCCGGCGGAAGCAATCTCCGGCTTGAGCAGTCGGTATTTTCTTACCGTGGGCGCGTTCGAAACCCGCAAGAACCAGATCGCCGCCCTGAAGGCGTATCGGGACGGTGGATTCCATCGTGAGGGAATAGAATACGTCTTGTGTGGGTCGCGTGGCGATGGTCATGCAGAGACCGCGGAACTGGCGGGATCCATCGCCGGAGTAAGGCTCATGGGCTACGTGCCCGATGCACAGCTGCGCTGGCTCTATGCGAACGCCGAGGCATTCGTGCTGCCGAGCCTTCTCGAGGGTTTCGGGATGCCTGCATTGGAGGCCGCTTACATGGGATTGCTGCCTATAGTGTCCGCGGACAGTGCGCTCGTKGAGGCGGTGGGAGGCCAATGCTTGCAGGTGCCGCCGAACGATCCCGCGGCGATCACAGACGCGATGCGAAAAGCACTTTCCCGAAGCCCTGCGGAGAAAGCGGAAACAAGCCGCTCGCTGCGCAACACGGCGTCAGCTGCAACCAAGGATCGGTTTCTCCAGCAATGGAGGGATTTGCTGACCGCAGACGCAGCCAGACGTGCAGGTTTGCGCAAACTGTAGGCAACAAAGCCCATTGGCTGAAATGCCCGGCTAGGCCGTGACCTTGCACTCGCTCGCAGTGAGCTGACGGATTTGTGGCGATGGTATCCCGCAGCGGTCAGGTCAACGGGCTTTTCGGCGCAGATCAGCCTCATAAGGTGCGCCGCCGGACAAGGCTTCAATTGCCGAACGCCCGGCCACCCGCAGGCGCTGACACACCCAAAAAGAGGTGTTCTTCAGCCCATAGGTTGAGGCGAAGAAACGGACAGGTGGTTCTATAGTGCACTGCACTCACTCACTCACTTGAAAGCTACGGGTTCTTATGCAGTCCCAAAAAACGCAAACTGAAACCGTGCTTGAGCCTCAGCTCCGATCGCATCGATGGATCAATGGCTACGACCACGCGCATGCTGTGCCAAGCACCAAGCGAATTCGGATTGGCCTGTTAGGGCAGTTTGGCGTCGGCAACTTCGGCAATGACGGCTCACTCGAGGCAATGATCGACACGCTCAGGCGGATTTGCCCCGAGGCCGAAC
>NZ_JBFULQ010000355.1:0-5882 GCF_054049815.1 Mesorhizobium sp. P5_C1
ACACCGGGAAGAGCACGACCAGTGGAAGAAGAATGAAGACAGATATTGCGCAGAGATAGGCCGGTTCGACAAACCGCGCGCTGAAGTGCCAAAACGCCGGAATGTGGAAACGCGAGGTTGGCAAGGCTACCGACTTGCGAAGAAGCGCCTTATTCGCCTGCACTGCCCCCTGTTGCGGCATGGCGGGCGGCAATGAGCCCGGACGCTGCCACCGCGAGAAGTATCGCGCCACCGCGGAGAGCGCCATGACGACAATCGTCGCCGTCGCGGCAAGCGTAATGCCGAGTGCTGCGGCGAAAGCCCAGTCAGCCCCAGTCTCGATTTCCGACTGGATCACTTGTGCAAGCATCTGCTGGCGCTGGTTRCCGAGGAAGGCAGGCGCRATGAAGCTCGCCATGGTGAAWAGRAARATGATGRTGACRCCGGACTGGATGCCGCGGATTGCAAGCGGRACAACCATGCCCAGCCAGSCGCGCAGTGGGTTGGCSCCGAGYGTATGAGCAGCCAGAAGAATGCGYCCGTCGATGCGCCGCAGGACACTGACGAGGGCAAAGACCATCATGGGAATGGAGGAGTGCACCAGGGCTAGAACGACCGCSGGCTCGCTGAAGAGAAGGGGGAGCGGCTCCGAAATCAGCCCGAGGCCGAGAAGCGTCSCGTTGACAAGGCCACGCTGYCCGAGGATCGCCAACCAGGCGAARGTCCGCACCAGCACRCTGGTCAAGAAGGGAACCAGCACCAATAGWCCRAGAAGMAGGCCCTTCACTCCGCTCGCCCGGCTCAAGAGCCACGCCAAGGGAAACGAGACGACGAGCGTTATCGCRGTTGCTTCCAGACTGATGCGMACCGTCGTTGCGATGATCTGCGGGTACGGATTCCCAAAAATCCGCAGGAAACGCCCGACGGCATCACCGCCGAACGCCTCTGGCACGATATTCAGGAGCGGGAGAGCGAAAGCGAGGAGGAGCAGAAGGAACGCTGGAGCGAGCAGGAACACGCTCCACCAATTGATCAACCCGTTCCGCCTCATTTTCATTTGCTCCTGTCGACGTGCCGTCACTGCATGATGTAGGTGGACCAGCGGGCCTTCACAGACTCGTAGTTGTCGTGCCACCATTCTGAATCGAGGACTGCGCCAAGCTTCGCGTTGTCCGGATTGCTCGGCAGGTTCTTGGCGACGGCTGGGTCGAGGAGCTTCAGCGCATCGACATTGGTCGGGCCGTAGGGGATCTGCCGGGTCAGTTCCGCCTGCTGCTCGGGCTGGATGGCGAAGTTGATGAACTTCATCGCCTCGGCTGCATGCGGAGCGCCCTTCATCACGGCCCAGAATTCTGTATCCGACAGCGAGGCGTCCCAACTATAAGCCCAGTTGGCGCCTGCTTTGATGGCGTCGTTAACTCGGCCATTCGCGATGTAAGCCAAGTCGATCTCGCCCTGCTGGATGAGAGCCTGCTGATCTGAGGCACCCTTGTAGCCAACGATCTGATCCTTGACCCGATCGATAACCTTGAAGGCGCGATCCACATCCAGGGGGTAGAGATCAGTGGGCTTTACGCCGTCACCCATCAGAGCGAACTCGAGGGAGTAGGTCGGGTCCGACGGCATCACGCGGCGGGCTTTTACCGCAGGGTCGAAGAACTGAGCTGCGGTCACGCCGTTCGGGAACTTCTCCTTGCTCCACGCGAGATTCGTACCGAACTTGATATAGCCGACACCGTACTGCTTGCGAAACTCGGCCGGGATGCCGTCGGCCTTTATGACAGAATAGTCGAGTGGTTCGAGAAGCCCGTCTTTCACCTCGTTCACAAAAGCGGGGCTCTCGGCGGAGACGACGTCCCAGCTGATGTTGCCGCTCTGCTCCATCGCCTTGACCTTGGGATAGCCGGTGCCGGTGGTGCCGGTAACTTTGGCACCCGTGGCTTTGGCGTATGGCTCGAAGAAAGCCTTTGTCTGCGCGTCCTGGAACGCCCCGCCGTAGGAAGCGATAACGACCTCCGCCGGATCCGCTGCAGGCGCCGACTGCGCAAACAAGAAGACGCTGGCCGCGGCGAGCAAGCCGGCTGAGATACCAATATGCGGTCTGTTTGTTGTCATGGGTTCACCCTCCTTAATATCCGCTTCAGGGAGATCCTTCAGCCGGAAGAACAGCGACGGATGCCGGCATCCATCGCGCGATGACGGGTTTGCCGGGAGCCAGGTGTCCGGCCGCATCATCTCCACGCGTGATGCTGGCGAGCAGGGACTGCCCGTCGGAAAGTTCCAGCGCCACGCGCCAGCCGGCGCCGAGGTAGGTGACATCGCGGATCGTCGCGGGAACACCAAAGGCACTGTCTGATACGATTTGGGGTGCGGAGCGGACGGAGACGTTCTCCGGCCTCACCACAATATCGAAAGGCGCCGTCGCGGGGGACGGCAATGACTGGCGCACGCCGGCGATCTCGTATCCACGGCCGCCATCCGTCGCGGTAACGCGCAGAATCGAGCACTCGCCGAGGAAGCGTGCCACGAAGTGATTGGACGGTGCGGCGTAGATGGTTTCCGGATCGGCGACCTGGAGAAGCCGCCCCCCGGCCATGATCCCGATCCGGTTCGCCATGGCCATGGCTTCCGACTGGTCGTGTGTCACGTAGATGACGGTGATGCCGAGCTCGCCCTGAATGCGCTTCAATTCCTGCTGCATCTGGTCGCGGAGCCTTCGATCGAGGGCGCCAAGCGGTTCGTCCATGAGCAGGAGGTCGGGGCCGAAAACGAGAGCGCGGGCGAGCGCCACGCGTTGCTGCTGCCCACCGGACAACTGCGACGGATATGAAGACCAGCGATCGGCAAGATTGACGAGACCGAGCGCGGCATTCACTCGCGCCTCGCGCTCGGCACGTGCGACGCCGCGCATCCTCAGCGGGTAGGCAACGTTCTCGGCAGCCGACATGTGCGGGAAAAGCGCATAGTTCTGGAAGACCACCCCGATCCGTCGCCGATGCGGAGGCACGTCCGAGACGGACGTGCCCGACATCAGCACGCGGCCTTCGGTYGGCGTGTCGAACCCCGCCAGGAGCATGAGGAGCGTCGTCTTGCCRGAACCRCTCGAGCCGAGCAGCGCGAAGAACTCCCCCGAYGAGATGTCGAGGGTAACGTCGCTCACCGCAGACACACTTCCGTAGCGCCGGGTGACACCCTGAAAGGAAACGGCGGGGAGTGGCTGGCCTGTCATTCCACGGCCCTTCCCAGGTCAAGCGGCGTAAGCGGCTCGTATCCGGTTTCGGTAACGAGAACGGTATCGCCGAAGCGGGCGCCACCAATACCGTCGACATAGACGCCCGGCTCGATGCCGAGGAGCATTCCCGCTTCAAGCACGGTCGGGTCGCTGGCCTTGATCTCGGGAAACTCAGGATCGGAAAGGCCGATCCCGCGACCGGTGCGATGCTGCATGGCACGGTCCCAGCCGTGGCGTCCGATGACCGCGACGGCGGCAGCGTGAACCTCGCCGGTCGTCACGCCCTCGCGCACCTTTGCCAACGCCGCTTCCTGGGCCTTGCGTGCGACGTCCACGATCTTGCGGACATCCGTCGGCAAACCCGTCGACCCCACCTGGACCGGTCGGTCGAAACAGATGCCGTGCCCAAAGAACGGCCGGCCGCAATAGCAGAGCTGCAGGAGTTCCCCTTCCCGCATAGACCGACCGGCGGCAACTGCATGGGCGCGCCCTGAACGGATGCTGCCGCTACCCATGACATGGATGCCCTGGAGAAGCGGCGAATGGTTCTCATCGCCGTTCCACCATTCCGCGGCACGCCGCATCGCGGCCGTGCGGGAAACAAGCGCCACTTCCCATTCGGGAACACCGGGGGCTACAGCTTCGCAGCTTGCCTTGAACTGGTGGGCAGCGATGTCGGCGCAGCGCCGGACGACGTCGATCGTTGCGGCATCCTTGCGGCGACGCACCTCACGAAGCGTGACTGTCACGTCCCGGATACGTTCGGTACCAAGGGCATCCCTGACCAGGTCGAGATTGCGCGCCGAGGTAGCGTCGAAGTCGACGCCGATCGTGCGGGCTTCCGGAGCTACTTTCCCGATATGCTCGGCGAGCGCGGCTGAGAACGACATGGGCGGCTTCGCCGGCTCTTCCCATTCGACCCATTCGATAGCCACGGGCACGCTGCATTGCGCCCTTATCTCAGGTGCTTCGATGCGGGGCGAGACAAAAGCCGCCGCGCCATCCTGTGGCAGCACGAACCAGACCGGCCGCACCGATGCGATGCCATCCAGTCCGGCAAAGAAACGATGATTGTCGAAGCTCGACAGCGCGAGAACGTCGATGCCTTCCTGCTTCATCGCAGTTCGGGCGCGTTCGAGGCGTTTGCCGTAATCCGCCTCGGAAGGAAAGATGAGCCTGGAGTTCGAAGGGTTCTCGTTCATTTTGCTCTCACGATGGTATTTCGCGTGTGATGGGACGGGCATGGCCGAAGGCGCCACGCGTGCCGCAGATGAGCGCGGAGTATTGCGCTGCATCGCTGGCCGCTTCGGCAAGCGGTACGCCGGTCAGCACGCGGTACGCGAGGCGGCTTACAAATGCGTCGCCCGCGCCGAGCGTATCGACGGCATCGACAGGAACCGCGGGCGCGAACAGGATCTCGCCTTTGTGGCACACTGTGGCGCCACGCGCGCCCTGGGTGATCGTGACCAGTTCGACGCCGGCCGATTGGGCGGAATCCAGAACACGCGCCACTTCGTCGTCGCCGGCACTGCCGCGCGAGAAGGCAGCTGCCCTTAAATAAGGCAGGACACCAGCAGCATATTCCAAACTCCGTTCGGAAAAATCGAAGGAGATCGCAACGCGCTCGCGAATGTCGGGAAGCTGGTTGTCCAATCGGCTTGTCTCACCGGTGTGAACCAGGTCGAAGCCGGCAAGATAGTCGAGATCGGCGTTGTCGAGCCGGAACATCGATACGCCTTTCTCGCAGAGGCCCCATCTGCGGTTGTTGCCGCTGTCGTCCATATGAACGGTGGCAAAGGCATTGGGCCCGTCCTCGACACGCAGCCGCTCGAGCTCAATGCCTTCAGCCTGCAGGCTCGAGCGGATCAGATCGCCATCGGCATCGGTGCCGATCACGCCGAGATAGGCAGCGTGCGCTCCGCTTCGCCGGGCGTGAACAGCGAAATTCACCGCGTTGCCTCCCGGAAACATCAGCCTTTGATTGAAATATCGGTCGACAACATTGTCACCGACGCCACAAACACGCATGCGAAATGCCTCAGTAGGTTGTCTTGAACATGTAGCGGCGTTCCGTGAGCGAATGCCCGGTGACCGCCTGGTAGTGTTCGGCCAAACGCTTGGAAAGGGTCGAGAGAAGGAGCGGGGAAATGTCCCCACGCATCGACGCCGGCACGCCGGGCAGGCTGTAGTCCATCGAATCGATCACGCGGCAGCGCCGGGTGTTCTTATTAAGGAAAGCCTCAACTCGGTTGATCACCGGGCGGGTTTCGTCTTCGCCCTTGAACAGAAGAACCGCCGTATCGGGCTGAACAACCTCGAAAGCCCCATGCAGAAATTCGTTCGCGTTGAACCAGGACGCGTGCTTCCACTGCATCTCCATGAGATAACACATGGCGAATCCGTAGCCGGCGCCCTGATTGGGACCGGCGGACAGGACGTAAGTCAGGGTCTCGGCCGCGAAGTCAGTGGCGATCTCGTGGAGGCGCGCCTCCGCCTCCTGCACAGCCAGTTCAAAAGCTGCCGGCACCGCAGCGAAAGCCTGTTCCAATGCCGCGAAATCGAATTTTGCCCCGGCTTCCTTCAGAAGCGCCGTCACCATCAGGCCAATCAGCACTTGCTTCGGCGCCAGGATGGTTCGGTCGCTGTGGTACGTGAAGACGTCATCGCATTC
>NZ_JBFULQ010000356.1:0-5880 GCF_054049815.1 Mesorhizobium sp. P5_C1
ACATAGTTCCCTGCTTCATAGATGGCGTAGTACAATGACAGATCGACGGGCACGGAAATCGATTGTCCGGGTTCAATATTGATAAAATCAGCCTCAGTCGGTTCTCCTCGCTTCACCAAACGGCCGATATACTGAACTGGCTGCGACCCTCTCGTCACTGAAAATATTTCGCCGGAGACGCCGTTGATTGGCGTGGTCCACTTGAGCACCCTGATCGGGCTGCCTGATCGGTTCGTGAGAGTAAAGTCAATAATTAGGGGGGTATCGTTTCCATAAGAAGGCAGGCGCGATTGCAGAACTATCTCAATTTCCTGATTCTGCTGCGCAAACGCCAAAGGCACAACGCTAAAAAAACATGAAAGTGCCAATACAATATTTCGAACAATACTCGGCATTTTTATGCTCCTATATAACCACGATTAGACTCTATTGCTTCGTCTAAGTGAGTTTTTAGTTTGCGATAACATACCGGAAACGCCCACGGCCTACCTTGCAAGTTAGGAATGAAATTGCTGCAGGCCGGGCATTGCAACTTACCGCAAATTCAAAAAAACAGGAACACGAAATCATGTCCGTGGCCACGTATGCCATCGATTTCGGCTGACACCTTCTTTGGGGTGGTATAAGATGAATGGGTACTTTTCCATCAAGCTCCATAAGAGGGGGCCGTCATGAGCGAGCGTCGGAAAGGCATAATAACCAGTTGCGCGATTTTGAGGTTTTTTGCCCTGGTTTTCGGGTTCTGTTTTGCTTTCAGCGGCACTGCTTCAGCTGATTCCTGCGGAACAGAAGCTACTCCCGGTTGGAATCTCGAGAATCCTCCGGCCGAAGATCGTCAAGCAATTCAAGATCTTTTGTCCCGCTATGCCTGGACGATCGACGAAAGAAATGCAGCCGCGTTCACCGCCCTCTTTGCGAAACCGCAGTCGTCTTACTATGAGATTTGCAGTACAAGCAGCAGTATCCTCAAGTTGACACTCGATCTTGGTCCGGAGTCGCCAGACGATCTTCTTGAGCAGATGAAAATAATAGTTAAGAAACTGGAAACCGATAAGCTCCAGACCCGGCATCTCGTGACCAACACCTTGTTCGATGTGGTTGATGGTAAGACAGTGAATACCAAATCGATAGTCCTGGTCACTCTGCAGGACTCCCACTCTCCAGCACCGGTTCTTGACTATTCGGCGGATGCCCGGGCCTCTTTTGTAAAGGGCGACGACGACATCTGGCGATTTCAATCGCTTACTGTCCACGCCGACTATGCTGCTGGCTCTGTCGCAGCCAAGAAGCGATGACGCCCAAAGATCGGCTATGGGTTCACTGGCACGCTCCAGTGGGCTGAAATGCGTGCCGTTGCGCTGATCGCTGCTGTCCTCGGCATTGCGCTTCTCCTGCTGTCCGGGACGATCGGGCTTCGACATGCAGCTTTTGTATCGACGCCGCGAGCCGGCGAGAGGCAAGGCTCCGATCAGGCCGACGTGGTTTGCAGCAAGGCGAGCGGCTGCGCGGTGTCACAATTGCCGCGCGGTTCCGCTGTCAAGCTGCTGCGACCTCGCGGCGTCGATTTCGCTCCGGCTGAACTCGATGGGAAGTCGTTTGCCGAAGCCGTTACGCGATGGAACCCTGACATCTTTTGGGCGCCAGCCTCAAAGAGCACCGACGTCATAACCAGGTCTGGCGATGAAGCGCGGGCGGTGTTCGGTCCTATTCCCGACGGCGATTGCGACAGCCCACAAATGAAGGTCATCCCACTGGAAGTTGATGGCAATGTCGTCGACCTCAAGCCCAATCCGACAAAACCAGGTTCTCCGCTGGAGTTCGAGCACAGGAACGAAAACGGAGAGGTGGTGAAATGGACGGCGACATTGCCCAAATGCGACAAGCCTTCGCTGACTGGCAGCACGACCTACTGTGGGCTGAACTCGCGTGTCGTAAGGGTCGTGCGCGGCAACGTTGAATGGCTGTTCCTCTGCAGAAAATCCAATATCAGCCAGGAGGTCAGCGCCGATCCCTACTGGACGCGGTCGGATCCGAGATTTTCTGTCTTCGGCACAATCGGATTCAATCGGAAATCCGGAGAAATCATCTTCTTCGACGGCCGCAAGGACCAGAGCGTGTTCGACTGGTCAAAGCCCTTCGTTCCGCCAGGCGGGCGAAACTATTCCGATAATGTCGGAAGGACTGCGGCGGAGAAAATCTATGATTCGACGTTCAAGATCTCGTGCCATGCATGCCATGACAACAAAAGCCCCTATGTGATTGATCCGCACATTGCACAGAGCAGGGTAGGGTTCCGTTCAGCCGACGATCCCAAATCGACCGCCTTCAGCCTGGGAGATTTTCTACCGCATCGGCCGCGGTTGCCGGGCGCGCCGTTCCGCGTGGTCGGCTCCGGCTACACCAGCACCTACCCCAATGAACTTCGCCATGCCAGGACGGTCGACGATCCAACGGGCAACTGCACAAGCTGCCACACGCTTACCACACAAATCACGGGCCGCCGTTTTGCCGCGGACGCAGTGGGGCATGAGCCGACGGTCACGTCGCCAACCTGGGTCCAATTGCTCGAGCTGCGCGAGGAAGAGATCATCTACGCAGGGATCGCCGCACACCGGACGGATTGGGCGGCCGGCAGCGGTGGCATCCATCCCTGGATGTTGCCGGGGTCCGGCAATGACCTGTCCTCCCGCGCGCCTCGCCTGAGCTCAGAGGACTGGCGGAAGCTGAGCGACTGTCTATGGGGAGCCGGTGGCTCCGAATGTGGCTACCGCCCACTCTACACTGGCTGCCCGGCGCCAGAGGCGGAGGATGAAGGCTCTTCGCTCGCCGATTCCAGGCTTCAGCTGTTGCCTCGGCCGCCCGGAGAGGAGGCGAAGACGCGTGTCCTTCGTGCAAGCTGGACCTTTCGCAACAGCTACGGTGGTGTTCCGGAGCGCGACGATATCAGGATCAATGTGGCCGTCAGGACGGACGCGATTCCGGCAAATGGGGAACCGCCACAAAGTGGCGACTATCCGAGCATCGAACAGGCAAAGGGTACCAACGCCGAGGCCATCTCCGGTTCGGTCAGCGCAGCCGGTTCCAGCTTGTTGGTTGAGAACGTTTCGTTTGCCGGTCACACGAAGTGGAGCGATCCGACGCCGTCGATGTCGCCGCGCACTTTCCAAGTCGATCTGCCTGGTGAGTGCAACCGACGCACCTTGATACGCTTGGTGCCCAAACGGTTCTGCTTCGACCAGAGCGAAGCGGCATTTAGCGCGGCAGATCACTTGATCTACGCCGATGTTCAGTGTGACGAGCTGCGATGATCCGCTCGACGCGATCGAAAGCGGCTGATGAGCGCCGGTATTTGCGATAACATGACTGGTGCTACATGGTCGCCGCACCAAGGAGGGTCCCAGAGCCGTGACCACACCGGTTCCATTGGCTAGCCCGATTTTGCCCGGCAGCCCAGGGAAGTCTGTTGCAGAGCGGCGTTATCTCACCATTCTGTTTTGCGACATGGTGGGGTCAACCGAATATGCCGACCGCCTGGATCCCGAGGACTTCCAACGCCTGATCGAGAGCTTTCTGCAGACCTGCAGCAGCGTCATCCGCCGCCGCAAGGGTGTGACGGCCAGCTATATCGGCGACGCCGTCCAGGCCTATTTCGGTTATCCAATTGCTGGCGAGGACGACAGCGAGTTCGCCGTGCTCGCGGCACTCGAGATCGTCGATGCGGTAGGCACCATCTCGGCAAGTCTGGGATATCCGTTGCAAGTGAGGGTGGGTATCGCGAGCGGCCAGGTCGTGGTGGGGGAGTTCGTCGGCGCGCCGAGCGGCGTGTCCACCGTCGCCTTCGGCCACGTCGCGCATCTAGCGGCACGGCTGCAGGTCCTGACCAAGCCGAACACGATCCTTGTCGACGCGGCGACCTTCGAGGCCGCGAGCGGCGCGATTGATTTCACCACGTTCGGCAAACATGAGCTGAAGGGATTCGCCGAGCCAGTCCAGGTTTGGCAGGTGCAACGGGCGCGCATGGTGCCGACTCGCTTTGCAAAGCGTGCGCGCATGACCAAGCTGTGCGGCCGCAATGCCGAATTGCGACTGCTGATGGAGCGCTGGGAGACCGTCGTGCGCGACAGGCGCGGCAATGCGGTGTTGGTCTCGGGGGAGTCGGGAATCGGCAAATCCCGGTTGCTCAACGAGATCCAGCAGCGCCTGCGCAGCTTTCCGCAGCTGACCATGCAATGTTCTCCGACCTTTGAGAACAGCACCCTTTATCCATTCCTCGCGGAGTTGCAGAGGATCGCAACGATCGAGGACGGTGACTCGACGGAAGAAAAGCTGCGAAAGCTCAGCAACGGATTGTCGATAGGTTCTGTGTCCAGCGACGTCGCGCTGGCGATCTTCTCAAGCCTGCTCGGCCTACCGACGACTATGCCGGACAGGCTTGAAGGGATAAGCGCCGAACGACAGCGCAACATTGCCGAGCAAGCGTTCATCGATTTGGTCAGTTATCTGGCGCGTGCTACCCCGATCCTGATCTTGTTCGAAGATGAACAATGGGCCGACGCGACCTCGCGCGACCTTCTCGACAAGATCGTCGCCAGCCTGGCTTCGACTCCTGCGCTGTTGCTTGTGTCGAGCAGGAACCACTCAAGCGTTCCGTGGGTCGACGGGCCGGACGTGCATCACATCAGTCTTGAAGCGCTCGGCCGCGAGGATGCCGAAGCGATTGTCCATGACATCAGTCCGAATGCGCTCGCTGCTGATGTTTCGGTGGTGCTCGACCGCAGTGAAGGCGTCCCTCTCTATATCGAAGAGCTTACGCGGAGCGTGGTCGAAACAGGATTGCGGCTGGACGTATCGCAGCCGAAACGTCTGTCACCTACGACCAACATTCCGAACTCCCTGCAGTTCTCGCTGCTTGCCCGCCTCGACAGGCTGGGGCCCGCCAAGGAAATTGCGCAGATCGCAGCGGCGATCGGCCGCGTATTCGATTTCGACATATTGCGCGAGATCTGCGATTGGCCCGAAGCGGAGTTGCGCGCCGCGGTTGGCGACCTGGTGCGCACGGGGCTGATCGTCGCCGAACGGGGGACAGCCGGCGCGGGCTTTTCGTTCACCCACGTGCTCCTGCAGCAGGCCGCCAGAGGCACGATGCTGCACGAGCGCGCGCAGCAGATTCACCGATTGATTGCCGAATGTATCGAACTGCGCGACCACAACGCGGCTTTTGCCTATCCCGAAGTGCTCGCTGAGCATTTCGCAGACGCAGGTCTGTTCGACCGCGCCGCTGACTACTGGCTGCTGGCAGGGCTGAAGGCGGCCAAGACTTGGGCAAAAGTCGACGCGGTGCGTACCTTCAGGAAGGGGCTTGAAGCCGCGAAACTCTTGCCCGAATCCGACGATCGTAGCCGCAGGCTGCTTCGCTTCGAACTGGAACTGGGCGACGTGCTCTACGCTGCGCTAGGCTACGTGACGGGCGAGGGCAGTGCCGCATATCAGCGGGCCATAGAACTGAGCGGGAAGCTTGGCGAGCCGGAATCGACGATCAGGGCGCTCGACGGGCTTTTCGGCACCCATTTCAACTCAGGTCAGTTCGGTAAGGCCCTCGCGGCCAGTGATGAGTTAATTCGGGTCGGCGAGGAGGGCGGTTACCTAAACGCGCTCGTCATAGGTCTGCAGTTCAAGGGGATGAGTCTGTTCTCACAGGGCGAGTTGGTGGCGGCCCGGCAATATCTTGAGCGCGCTCTCAGCCACAAGGACAGCGCAGACAAGGTCGGCAGCGACTTTCCGAGCATGGCCATGATCTACCTTTCCTGGACCTTGCATATTCTGGGATATCGCAGCCAAGCGCTGAAACTCTACCTCGAGGCGGAGGCGACCGTTCGGCAG
>NZ_JBFULQ010000357.1:0-5877 GCF_054049815.1 Mesorhizobium sp. P5_C1
GCGCAAAGGCATGTGGATGGGCGGCAACGTCCCGCTCGGCTATCGGGTCGAGAATCGGAAGCTGCTCATCCAGGATGAAGAGGCAGCAATTGTGCGCATGATCTTCGGCCGGTTCCTGCAGATTGGTTCGGCGACCATTTTGGCACGAACCCTGAATTCGGAGGGCCTCAGGCGCAAGAATGGGAAGTCGTTCGACAAAGGTCTGCTCTATAAGCTCCTCAGCAACCGGGTGTATATCGGCGAAGCCGTTCACAAAGGCACGAGCTATCCCGGCGAGCACCAGCCGCTCATCTCGCAGGATCTCTGGGACAATGTCCGCTCGATCATCGCCGAGCCAGCGCGTAAGCGGGCAGGGCACTGCCGCAGGCAGACGCCGGCATTGCTCCGAGGACTGATTTTCGCGCCGAACGGCTACGCAATGACGCCTGCCCACACCAGGAAGAAGGGGCGGCTGTACAGGTACTACGTCACCACCAGTGTCCAGAAACTCGGGCCGGAAACCTGCTCGGTACGGCGCCTGCCTGCCGGCGAAATCGAGGCCGCAGTCATCGACCAGGTACGCATCCTGCTGCGCTCGCCAGAGATGATTGTGAAGACCTGGGCGACCGCGCGCGAGCACGGCGACGAGATCAGCGAGACCGAGGTGCGCGACGCCCTGATTCAGTTCGATGCTCTTTGGGAGGAACTCTTTCCCGCCGAGCAGGCATGCATCATCCAGTTGCTGGTCGAGCGCATCGACGTCGATGTAGACGGCATCTYCATCCGCCTTCGCACCGAGGGCATAGCCAGTGTCATCGCGGAGCTTAGAGAACGACCAAACCTGGATAGGGCAGCATGAAGAACAACCGCGAGATCAGCCGCGACGGCACCTTGCTGACCGTCTCCATTCCGATGGCGATCCGCAAGCGCGGTGGCCGCAAGGTTGTCGTGTCCCCGGCTGGAGCAGAGCCTTGGGCCCCGTCGCGACCGCGCATCGACAACACGCTGCTGAGAGCCCTTGTCCARGCATTCCACTGGCAGCATRARCTGGAATCAGGGMAACACGCGACGATMAGCGAACTCRSTGCGGCTGAGAAACTCGACCGGTCGTTCGTSTCCCAYATGCTTCGACTRACGCTATTGGCGCCSGACCTSGTYGAGGCAATCCTCGACGGGCGACAGCCTCAGACGGTGCAATTGCAGCCGCTGGTGCGCGGGTTTCCCGTTGAGTGGGAGCGCCAACGGCGCTTGTGAAGGTCTGTTCTACCCAGCGGCCACCTTGTCCGCGTTGCGATGGCAGCAATGCGCCGCATGTCGGCCGTAGCGATCAGCCCTGCTGCCGCCTGAAAGCAGACATTGCACGCGATCACGCTGAAGGTCGCGGTTGCGCCACGAGTTGCCGTTCGGGATGAGTCGTCTGGATGTCGGGTTTGTGGCGCAAAGTGGTCGTTCGGCGATCGTCGCTTTGGGCGGATATGCGGATATACTGAGAATCACAGCCCCGCCATCAGGGAAGAGTGGCGGCAGCATCTTGTTTGTCGCGCCGGACTCAATCTGACGCTGTCGTCGCGCGGGCGTCGATAGACCGTGCGATCCGCCGATAGTATGCTTGACAGCTAATGTGCCGGGAGGGGCAATGGCGCTGGATCTTCGGAGCTGGCTGGAGGAGTTGGGGCTCGGGAAATACGCCGAGATCTTCGCCACGAACGACGTCGATTTCGACCTTCTGCCCGAGCTCGACGATGGTGACCTGGAGCGGCTCGGCATCTCGCTTGGGCATCGCAAGCGGTTGTTGCGCGCGATCGCCGAGCTGAAGGCAGCGCCGCCCGGCCCCGCACCGAACACGTCGGAAGCCGCAGCGTCATCCGGTCCGGAACGCAGGCAGCTCACGGTAATGTTCATCGATCTCGTGGGATCGACTGCACTTTCCGGACGCCTCGATCCGGAGGAGATGGGAGAGCTGCTTCGCGCCTACCAGAACGCCGTAGCCCGCGAAATCGCGTCCTTCGAAGGCCACGTCGCGAAATTCATGGGCGACGGAGTACTCGCTTATTTCGGCTGGCCGCGGGCGCACGAAGACGAGGCAGAGCGGTCCGTGCGGGCCGGACTGGCCATCGGCAAAGCCGTGGCAGCGTTGTCGGGCGGCGGCGCGCCACTCGCCAGCCGGATCGGTATCGCGACGGGCCTTGTCGTGGTGGGCGACCTCATCGGCGCCGGAGCCTCGCAGGAGGAGGCGGTGGTGGGCGAGACGCCAAACCTTGCGGCCCGTCTCCAGGCAGTCGCACAACCCGGCCAGGCCGTGATCGCCGACCTTACCCGACGCCTGGTCGGCGACTATTTCGAACTCGACGACCTCGGGCCGCTGGAGCTGAAGGGAATCCACGCGCCGGTACGGGCCTTCACGGTACTCAGCGAGCGGGCGCTGGAGAGCCGGTTCGCCGCACATGCAGGCACAACGATGCAGCCGATCGTCGGCCGCGACCAGGAGCTGGCGCTGCTTTTGGAGCGCTGGCGCCAGGCCGAGACCGGAGAAGGGCAGATGGTCCTGCTGACCGGAGAGGCCGGCATCGGCAAGTCGCGGATCGCTGAGGCGCTGATCGCCGTGCTGGAGGACAGGCCGCACATCAACCTTCGCTATCAGTGCTCGCCTTATCATACCGACAGTGCGCTGTGGCCGGTGCGGCAGCAACTAGTGTTCGCGGCTGGCATCAGTGCCGACGATCCGACCGACATGCGCCTCGAGAAACTTGAGACGATGCTCGTTCCGACCCCGGGCGGACTGCACCAGACCGCGGCATTGCTCGYGAACCTGCTGGGGATCGATGCCGCAGCACGCTATGGCAACGTCGATCTAAGCCCCGAGCAGCGCCGCAATCGCACGCTGGCGGCGCTGGTTGACCAGCTGATCGGGCTGGCGGCGCGGCAGCCGGTGCTGTTCGTGCTGGAGGATGCGCACTGGGTCGATCCGACGACGCTGGAACTGGTGGAGCTCGCGCTCGACGGTGTGGCGCCGGCGCGCGTACTGATGTTGATCACTGCCCGCCCGACATTCAGCCATGGCTTCGGCGGTCACCCGATTGTCACGCGGCTTGCACTCAACAGGCTGGGCCGCACCCAGACCACCGCTATCATTGAGCGGATCGCCGGGAGCAAAACGCTGCCGGAGAGGCTCGTCGACGAGATCRCCACCCGCACCGACGGAGTGCCGCTTTTTGTAGAGGAGATGACCAAGGCGGTACTCGAAACAGGCGCGCAAGGAGAGGCGCCTGGCACGCGGCTTGCCATTCCGACGTCGTTGCACGATTCGCTGATGGCGCGCCTCGACCGATTGAAATCGGTGAAGGAGGTTGCGCAGACAGCGGCGGTGATCGGCCGCGCCTTCGACCACCGCACGATCGCTGCCCTGGCATCCGTTCCGGAATCTGAACTTGCCGCGGCGATCGAGCGACTTGTCGAGGCCGAGTTGGTCTTTCGCCGAGGCACCGGGTCGGAGGCCACCTATCTGTTCAAGCATGCGCTGGTCCGCGACGCAGCGTATGAGAGCCTTTTGAAGAGTCGACGCCAGGCTCTTCACGGACAGCTGTTTGACATCCTGAAGCAGCGCGACGATGCGCCGCCCGAGATCCTGGCACAGCATGCCGAGGCTGCCGGCCTTGCACAGATGGCCATCGACTGCTGGGACAAGGCCGGAGAAGAGGCCATCGCACGCCCGGCCTACAAGGAGGCAATCGCGCATCTCGAAGCAGCGATACGCCTGTCCCATCAGCTGTCGACAGACCCGTTGTGGCTGCGGCGGGAGTGCGAGCTGCAGGTTCGGCTCGGCCAGGCGTTGTTGGAGCACCTCGGCTACCAGGCGCCGGCCACGATGGCCGCATTCGAGCGCGCCCGAGCGCTTGCCGAGGAAGTGGGCGAGCCTTCGCTGCTGGTCCCATCGATGTACGGCCTTTGGGCAAACCGCTATGTCTCGGGAGCCCCGGCGCCCGAGCTTGCGGCGCGTTTTGCCGAGCTGGCCGCGTCGGGCGAAGACAGCGGCGCGCGCTGCGTGGCGCTTCGGATGCTGGCTCTGGAACGTTTCCACGAGGGGCTCTACGTGCCGTCGCTGCGGCTCCTCGAAGAGGCGCTTTCGCTCTACGACCCCGCCGCGCACCGGGACTTCGGCCTTCGCTACGGACATGACCCGCGGACCGGGGCCATGAACTACAAGGCCTGGAACCTTTGGCATCTCGGCTTCCAGGATCAAGCTCGCGCGACGGCGGAACAGGCGCTGACGTGGGCTCGTGAGGTCGGCCACCAGAACACGATCGGCATCGCGCTCTGCCTTGGCGTCGCCCTGACGAGCATCTGGTCCCGGGACGTCGCCCGGGTGGAGGCGTGCACGGCCGAATCGCTCCGGCTGGCGAAAGACAAGTCACTCGCGCTTTGGAAGGCCTATGGCCGGATCCATTTCGGCTGGGCCCTGGCCGAGCGCGGGCACCCGGACGCGCTCGCAGAGATCGAAGCAGGGCTCGACGAAGCGCGCCGGATCAAAGCGGGCCGCTTCGAGGCATTCCACCTCGGCCTCGCGGCGGATGCGCGCTCGCGCGCTGGGCAGCATGACGCGGCCCAAGCCATGATCGCTGCGGCCTTCGCAGCCCAGGCGAAGAGCCGGGACACGCCTTTCCTGCCCGACCTGCACAGGTTGCGGGCCGCAATCGCGCTTCGCGCCTCAGCCGACGCGACCAATGCGGCTGAAGCCGACCTCAACCAAGCGCTCACAATCGCCCGAAACCAGGCGTCGCCTTCATTGGAGTTGCGGGCAGCGCGCGACCTCGCGCGATTGTGGGCCGAGCGCGGCGAGCGGCGGCGCGCCCGGGACCTTCTTGCGCCGTCCTATCATTGGTTCACAGAAGGATTCGCAAACCCGGACCTCCAGGAAGCCAAGCTTCTTCTGGACCGCCTATGATCGATCAAACCCTGGCGGAATGATCGCAAGCCTCGAAGTCCGCTTCTGACGCGCGATCACGACGTTCCGAACATACCAGAGCAATGACCACATCGGGTCAGAAGCGGCCTTTTCATTATCTCTTTGGCTGACTGAATGTCAGGAACGCGCCAGAAGTAGACATTGGCTTCAGCTTGCCAATGCGTAAAGCTCCCAGCCCTCGGGGATGCCTTTCATCTCCCGGCGCCCAGCGAAGGTGAAGTTCAACCCAGAGCCGACTGCTAGATCCTTCACTGTGCTGGAGGCGAGGATCGAGCCTGGGGACGATTCCGCCATGATTCGCGCCACCAAATGGACCGCCAGACCGCTCAAGTCGTCGCCGCGGTGCTCGCACTCTCCAATGTGGATACCAGTCCGCAACTCCAGCCCAAACGCTTTCGCGTCTCGCGCAAGCGCCTTGGCACATTCAAACGCCGGAGTAGGCCCTGCAAATGTGAGGAGATATCCATCGCCAGTATGCTTGATCATTTGTCCACCGAGAGCCGCAACGCGTCGRCTTGCATTGACTTCCAGCTGTTCAAGAATCGTCCGCCACCGGTCATCCCCCACGGCACTCAGGGTTTTGGTCGAATCGACGATATCCGTCATCAGYAGGGTCATGAGCGCCCGTCCGGGCTTTGCGGTCATCCGTGTACCGGTGACGAACTCTTCGACCTGCCCGATCAACTCGTCCTGATCGCCGTACCATGGGATGTGGTCATTGCCGGGCAGAAGGCGAAATTCAGCGTGAGGAATTCGCTCAGCCAAATAGGATCCCTCATCGACTGCCGTCCAACGATCACCCTCACGATGCAGGACGAGGGTCGGCACCTGTATGGCGGGGAGGATCGCGCGAATATCGATCTCGTAGTTGAGTCGGGTGATCAATTCGGCAGCGTGCGGGCTGGCCGCAAATCGAAGATAGGCCGCATGCCAAC
>NZ_JBFULQ010000358.1:0-5846 GCF_054049815.1 Mesorhizobium sp. P5_C1
CCATAGATGAAGCCGTCCGGGATCCGATGATCCGGCTGGTCATGAAAGCAGATGGCGTCGACCCGCGCGCCTTCGAAAGGATGCTGCGCTCGCTCGCCGATGCGCAGCACAGCGAGATGCCGTTGCTGCATTCGCTGGGAGAGCCCGGTGACGGGCGCGGCCAAAGGCTGTCCAGGGTTGCCAGCGCCTTCGGCAAGGCAAGAGCGGCCGGGGAGGCGTGTGTTTCGTGGTAAACTTTTTCATTCATCGTCCGATCTTCGCCTCGGCGATCGCCATCATCATGGTGCTCGCCGGGACGATTTGTTATTTCCTGCTGCCCGTCTCGCAATTTCCCGACATCACACCGCCGCAGGTCGTGGTCAGTGCTCATTATCCGGGCGCCAGCGCGCAGGTGGTGGCCGACACCGTGACGACGCCGCTGGAACAGCAGATCAACGGCGTGCAAGGCATGACCTACATGTCGTCGACGAGCTCCAATGACGGCTCCTCGACCATCACGATCACCTTCGATGTCGGCTATTCGCTCAGCACCGCCGCCGTCGACGTCCAGAACCGCGTCTCGCAAGCGGCCTCGTCGCTGCCGGCGATCGTCAATCAGGGCGGCGTTACGATCAAGAAACAGAATCCGAACTTCGTCCTTATCGTCAACCTGACCTCGCCCGACAGTTCGGTCGATCCGGTGGCGCTGAGCAACCTTGCCTATTTGCAGGTGGTCGATCCGCTGAAGCGGTTGCCCGGTGTCGGCGACGTGCAGATCTTCGGCGAGCGGCGCTATTCGATGCGCGTCTGGCTCGATCCGGACAAGCTCGCCAATCTCGGCATCACCGCCGTCGACGTCCAGAACGCTATTGCCGAGCAAAACGTCCAGGTGGCGGCCGGCAAGATCGGCCAGTCGCCGGCCCCGGCCGGCACCGCCTTCGAGATGCAGGTCAACGCCGTCGGCCGCTTGAGCGATCCCAAGGAGTTCGGCGACATCGTCGTGCGCGCCAACACCGACACCGGCTCGCTGGTGCGGCTGCGCGACGTCGCCCGCATCGAGCTCGGTGCGCTGCAATATTCATCGTCGGCCTTCTTCGGCAAGGATCCGACCGTGGTGCTCGCCGTCTACCAGATGCCCGGCTCCAACGCGCTCGATCTGCAGCAGCGCGTCAAGGACAAGATGCAGGAGCTGTCGGCCCGTTTCCCGAAGGGCGTCTCCTATGCGATGCACTACGACACGACCCGCTTCGTCTCGGCGTCGATGCATGACGTGCTGATCACGCTCGGTGAGGCGCTGGTCCTTGTCGTCGCCGTGGTGTTCATCTTCCTGCAGAGCTGGCGCACGACGATCATCCCGACCATCGCCATTCCGGTGTCGCTGGTGGCGACGCTCGTCGTCATGGAGATGCTTGGCTTCTCGCTCAACATGCTGAGCCTGCTCGGCATGGTGCTGGCGATCGGCCTGGTCGTCGACGATGCCATCGTGGTGGTCGAGAACGTCGAACGACAGCTGGAGGCCGGGCTGAAGCCACTGGCGGCGACCAAGGCCGCGATGGCCGAGGTCACCGGTCCGATCATCGCCACCACCGCCGTGCTGATGGCGGTGTTCGTGCCGGTCGCCTTCATTCCCGGCGTCTCCGGCAAGCTCTACAACCAGTTTGCGCTGACGGTGGCGATCTCGGTCGGCATCTCCGCCTTCAATTCGCTGACGCTGAGCCCCGCGCTTAGTGCCGCCTTCCTGCGGCATCGCCAGCCAACGCAGTTCGTGCTGTTCCGCTGGTTCAACACAGGCTTCGACCGGCTGTCGCATGCTTATGCGCACGGCGTGCGCATCCTCATCCGCTTGCGCTGGATCATGCTTGGCCTGTTTGCAGCCGGACTTGTCGCCACCTACTTCGTCTGGCAGCGCCTGCCCTCGACCTTCCTTCCGGTCGAGGACCAGGGCTACTTCTTCGTCGTCATCCAGCTGCCCGACGGCGCTTCACTGGAGCGCACCGACGCGGTGGCGCAAAAGGCGCGCGACATCCTGCAGGCGACACCCGGCGTCGACATCGTCGGCTCGATCAGCGGCCTGAACTTCCTGACCAGTGCGGCGCAGTCGAACTCGGCGGTCGAATTCGCCATCCTCAAGCCCTGGGAGGAACGCAGTCCCGACCAGAGCGCGTCGAAGCTCGTCGCCGATGTGCGCGGCAAGCTGCTGCAGATCCCGGAAGCCTTCGCGTTGAGCTTCGATCCGCCCTCGATCCCCGGGATCGGGACCACGGGCGGCTTCGAATTCGTCGTCGAGGATCTCACCGGCCGCGGCAGTTCAGCCCTCAACGACGCGACGCAAGCCGTGATCGCCGAGGCGCGCAAGCAGCCCGAGATCAATCCGCAGCAGCTGTTCTCGCCATTCTCGACCTCGACGCCGCAGTTCAACTACGACCTCGACCGCAGCAAGGCGAAACTGCTCGGCCTTAACCTGCCGGACGTCTTCAACACGCTGCAGATCTATCTCGGTTCGCTCTACGTCAACGACTTCAACCTGTTCGGCCGCACCTTCCGGGTGACCATCCAGGCCGACAAGGATGCACGTGCGGGCGCTGCCGACATTTCCCGGCTCTATGTGCGCAATGCCTCGGGCGGCATGGTGCCGTTGAGCACACTGGGCAAGCTCGTGCCGTTCGTCGGCCCCGAAACCGTGCCGCACTACAACAACAACGCGTCGGCCTCGATCAATGGCGGTGCCGCACCGGGCTTCTCCTCGGGCCAGGCGGTTGCTGCGATGGAACGGGCCGCCGCCACGGCACTGCCCAGGGATTTCGGTTTCGAATGGACCGGCATCACCTTCCAGGAACTCAAGGCAGGATCGATCGCGTCCGTCGTCTTCGGCCTCGCCATCGTCTTCGTCTTCCTGATCCTGGCGGCGCAGTATGAGAGCTGGGCGATGCCGTTCATGGTGCTGCTGGCAGTGCCGCTCGCCCTGTTCGGCGCGTTCGCGGTGCTGTGGGCGCGTGGCATGCAGATCGACGTCTACTCGCAGATCGGCTTCGTCATGCTGATCGGCCTGGCGGCCAAGAACGCCATCCTGATCGTCGAGTTCGCCAGGAGACGCCGCGAGGAAGGCCTCAGCATCGTCGACGCAGCGATGGAGGCGGCACGGCTGCGGCTGCGGCCGATCCTGATGACGGCTTTCGCCTTCATCCTCGGCGTGCTGCCGCTGATGTTCGCCACCGGCGCCGGTGCCGCAAGCCGTCAGTCGATCGGCACCACCGTCTTTGGCGGCATGGTGGCGGCCACCATCCTGTCGCTGGTGTTCGTACCGGTCTTCTACGCGGTCATCGAACAGCTGCGCGAACGCGGCGGCAATGACGAGCCCGCCGCTGACGAACACACTGAACCAACTGCCGAAACCGCCTTCCCTCCCCTGGCGGAAGCGGCCGAATAAGATTGGAGACTAATCATGCGTAAATGGAAAATCGCGTTGGGAACGGCTGTCGCGCTGGGTGCGATCTCGGTGGCCAGCGTCCATCTGCTCGACATGGGCAACGTCAGCCTCAATGCCGGCACCGCTGGTGCGGCGCCCGCCCCGGCGGCGTTCGTCATGCCGGTGCCGGTGGTCGGCGTCGTCAAGAAGACGATCCCGATCTACCTCGACTACGCCGCGCGGACGGAGCCGATCCGCAACATCACCTTGCAGGCCAGGATTCCGGGCTATCTGCAGGAGCAGGGCGCTGCCGACGGCGTCGACGTCCGCCAGGGCGATCTGCTCTACAAGATCTCGCCTGATGACTTCCAGGCGGCTCTCGACCAGGCGAAGGCGCAGGTGCAGCGCGACACCGCAACGCTCGACTATGCCCAGTCCAATCTCGGGCGCGGCACCGAGCTTGCGAAGAGCGGCTATCTCGCCAAGGACGGGTTCGACCAGCGCACCAGCACCTTGCGCGAAGCACAGGCGTCGCTGGCGCTCAACCAGGCGGCGGTCCGCACGGCCGAGCTCAATCTGAGCTATGCCGAAATCCGCGCGCCGTTCGCCGGACGCCTGGGTCGCAACCAGGCCTCGGTCGGGACGCTGGTCAGCGTTGCCGGCACCGTGCTCAACACGCTGGTGCAGCTCGATCCGATCTACGTCACCTTCAATCCGAGCGAGACGGACCTGGCTGAGATCGAGCAGGCTCGCGCGGCCGGTCCGATCGAGGTCGAGGTCCTGCTTCCCGGCGAGACCGAGGCCAGCCAGAAGGGCGAACTCACCTTCATCGACAATACGGTGGACCGTTCGACCGGCACCATCACGGCGCGGGCGACGATCGGCAACGGCAAGTTCACGCTGCTGCCGGGCCAATATGTACGTGTCCGGCTGCATGTGAAGCAGCAGGCCGATGCGCTGATGGTGCCGCAGACGGCGCTGGGCTCGAGCCAGCTCGGCAAATATCTCTACGTCGTCGGCAAGGGCAACACGGTCGACCAGCGGCTGGTTTCGCTTGGCCCGACCAGCGGCAGTCAGGTGGCGATCCTGACCGGCGTGGCCGAAGGCGATCAGGTGATAACAGGCAATCTGCAGAAGATCGGACCCGGAATGCCGATTTCTCCGCTGCCGGAAAAGCCGGCCACCTGAACACCCCCGTCAGGTCCGGCCTCAGCGCGGCGCCCCGACCTTCCCATAGGTCGCGGGCGCCGCTTTCGTGAGCAGCTCCACCAGGCCCGCGACATCGGCACGATCAGCCTTGGCCGGTGGCATGAACGCGCAGTAGGGATGCCCGAGGCGGACCGAGACGGGTGACAGCGCGATCAAGCGGCCCGCCTCCAGATCGGCGCGCGCCATGACCTGCTGACCAAGCGCAATGCCGAGACCCAGCCTCGCCGAGGTGATTGCCAGGCTGGACAGGCCGACGCGCCGCCCATGCGACGGGTCGGGCGAGCGACTGCCGCCGGATGCCGCGAACCAATCGGCCCAGGTCGGATGCGAGGCGTAGTTCGGTCCCCAATTGGTGTGGATGAACAGGCTTTCATGCAGGTCCGCCAGACCCGAATCGCCATTGCCGTGCCGGTGCCAGAATTCGGGCGCGCAGACCGGCAAGACATCATCATGGACAAGCCGGACGAGCTTCAATCCGGGATAGTGATAGTCGCCATAGCTGATGCGCAGGTCGATGTTCTGTCGCATCAGGTCGACCGGATCGTCCTCGACCCGGACATCGATCGCCATCTGCGGAAAGGCATCGAGAAGCACGGCGAGCTTCGGGGCCAGCCACAGTTCGGCCAGCGAAAACGGCACGCTGACGACAAGGCGCGTTCGCAAGCCACCTTCCAGCATGCGCCGGCCGATCGCTGCTATGTCGCCCAGCGCCCGCGCGGTTTGCGGATAGATGGCGTGGCCGGCGTCGGTCAGCGCGATGCGGTTGCCGCTGCGCACGAACAGCTGCTTGCCGAACCAGGTTTCGAGATTGCGTATCTGCTGGCTCACCGCCGCCGACGACACGCCAAGCTCGGTCGCAGCCAGGGTAAAGCTGCCGGCGCGCGCCGCGACCTCGAAGGCCTTGATCGCATTCAGCGGAGGCAGCCGTTCCACATCGATCTTCCCAAAGTTTTTCTTGGCCAATCCTAATTATTTTGCGCGTTGAGAGAAAGATTTTTTTGCCGTCTCATAGGCTCGGAAACTCGGAGCCCACGACCATGAAAGACATCCTCGATCTCGACCGCTATCCGCTCGACCGCGAAGGCAGCGCCGAATGGCAGCGCCTCGTCGACCAATCCGTCGCCGCACTCGAAGCCGACGGCATGTTCAACCTCGAGGGGTTTCTGCGGCCCGGCGTGGCTGAAAAGGCCGTGCGGGAAATCCAGCCTGTCATGGCTGCGCGCTCGCATGTGCACAAGTGGATGCACAACAT
>NZ_JBFULQ010000359.1:0-5844 GCF_054049815.1 Mesorhizobium sp. P5_C1
CGCTTTGGCAATACATAATCTCTATAAAATTACTCGAATAAAGCCGGAGCGCAATCTACCTTTCATCGCTCACGAGAGATTGTAGAAGTCTGAAGTCCAGCACCTCCCGGCCCGGCGCCCTCGGATGACGCCACGACATCCGGTGATCGCCCTGCGGGTTGAAGAAAAATGCGCTGAGGATCATGTGATCTCGAGCCATGCCGGCCTCCTTCCAAATCTGCTCTCCGGAGACCGTCGCGCTGCTTTGGCAGACGGCAACAATCTCTCGTGAGCGATGAAAGGTAGATTGCGCTCCGGCTTTATTCGAGTAATTTTATAGAGATTATGTATTGCCAAAGCGGAAGCGATTGCCCTCGATCGCCGCGCTGGAAGAAAGTGGTTTCAAGCTCCCAATGTCCTCCTCGGTTCTCAACGTCGACCAGCTTTCCATCGCCTATTACGGGCGCAATGGATCGCATCCCGCCGTCAGCGGCGTGTCGCTGCACATAGACCAAGGCGAAGCGCTTGGCCTGGTCGGCGAGTCGGGATCGGGCAAAAGCTCGGTGGCGCTCGCCATCCTGCGCTATCTGCCGAAAAATGCCCGCATCGCGGCATCGGCGCTTGAATTCCAGGGCCGAGAAATCCGCGACCTCTCCGCCGAGCAGCTTCGCCAGCTGCGGGGCAACCACATCGCCGCCGTCTACCAGCACCCGGGCGCAGCCCTCAACCCAAGCATGACGATCGGCCGCCAGATCACCGAGACGATCATGCGGCATCGCCCGGTTCGCCACGACGAGGCCCGCGCGCGCGCCGCCGAACTATTAGAGCGCGTCAGGGTGAGCCGTCCGAACCGGGTGCTGGATCTCTATCCGCACGAATTGTCCGGCGGCATGCAGCAGCGCGCCAACATCGCCATCGCGATCGCGCTCGACCCGTCGCTGCTGGTGCTGGACGAGCCGACGACGGCGCTCGACGCCAGCGTGCAGTCGGAGATCATCGCCATCCTGCACGACCTGCGCAAGGATCACAAAACCAGCGTGCTTCTGATCAGCCACGACATAAACATGATCCGCCGTTCCTGTGATCGCGTGGCGGTGATGCAGTCGGGAACGGTGGTCGAAAGCGGCGTCGCCACTGATGTCTTCGACAACCCTCGCCACGCCTACACAAAGGCGCTCATCGCCTCGATCCCGGCCCTCAACTACACCAAGCGGGACGGCAGACTTGCGGAGACGGACGGACCCGGTCTGGCAGTGCACCCGACGCCCAACGATGAAGACGCCGGCACCCGGACAGAGCGCCAGATCGCGATCACCTGCAAAGGCATCAGCCATGCCTTTGGCAGCCAGCCTGTGCTCAGCGATATCGACCTCGACATAGGCCGGGGCGAAACGTTCGGGCTGATCGGCGAATCAGGCTCCGGCAAGTCGACCTTGGCAAGGATCGTCACCGGCCTGCAGACGCCTGACGCCGGATCGGTCGAGCTGTTCGGCAAGACGGTCGCGCCGCGCGTCGAGAAGAGAAACCTTGCCGAACGGCGCGACGTGCAGATGGTCTTCCAGTCGCCCGATCGCACGCTCAACCCACGCCAGCGGATCGGCAGGATCCTCGGCCGTCCGCTGCGCCGGCTCGCCGGGCTGCGCCATGGCGAGGTGAGAGCACGCGTCAGCGATCTCTTGCAGTCGGTCCGCCTGGCCGCCACCACGGCCGAGCAGAAATCGCGATCGCTGTCGGGTGGCCAGCGGCAACGGGCCGCGATCGCGCGGGCCTTCGCCGGCGTGCCGAAGGTCGTGGTGCTCGACGAACCCACCTCGGCGCTCGACGTTTCCGTTCAGGCGACCGTTCTCAACCTGCTCAACGACCTGCAGCGCGACAAGGACACGACCTATCTGTTCATCAGCCACGACCTCAGGGTCGTACGCTACATGGCCGACAGGATCGGCGTGCTCTATCGCGGCCGCCTGGTCGAAACCGGTTCATCCGACCAGATCTTCCAGGGCCCCAATCACCCCTACACGCAACTGCTCCTGGTCGCGTCCTCCGATGAGGCCGCGCCGAAACTGTCCGCTCCGGTGGAGATCGAGGCAGCCGGCACGCAGACCAAGGGATGTTCCTTCGCCGACCGCTGCCCCCTGGTCGTGCCCGACTGCAGAAAGGCCGAACCGCCCGCCAGGCAGGTCGCACCCGGCCATCTGATCGCCTGCTGGCGGCAGGGTTCGTGAATGGATCCCCTGCAGCCCAACGGCTCGCAACGGCATCTTTCCGTTCAGGCTCAGTGCGCTGCCATCATTGTCGCAGGATTGGAATCCCGCTTGCAAATGCAGTCTGTTGAGGCCAGCCTAAAGGGATGATGGCACGCAGGTCGCCAAAACATGTCCTTGTCATGCTGCTCGCGGTGTTCTTGACCGCCGGGTTCAGCCTGTCTGCCGTCCAGGCGAGCGCCATGTCGGCGAAGATGATGACGACTGGCAGCGGCATGACCATGCCTGCCGATACCGGCATGGCCAAGATGGCCGACACCGCCATGAATGGCGACTGCAACGCGTGCATCAAAAGCGCCGGCGACACCGGCAAACCGATGCATTGTCCGCCGACCTGCATCGCACCGGTGCTTGCGGTGTTGCCTCCCGAGTTCGCGGCGATGACCCTGATCAGGGTACGGTTGCCGTCGGCGCTGCCGACACCGTTCCTTCATGGGCGAAGTTCCCTGCCTGACCCATTCCCTCCCAAATCCACCGATCTCGTCTGACGCCGTTTCAGCCATCTCGCGGCTGATTTCTGGCGTTTGATTGCCGCTGGCGCTTTGCGCCGGCGAGCACACTGCAATTCGACGTCGAGACTCGGCGTCGATCGAGATCACAAAGGGCTTGAGAGTGAGCATCCATTTCAATCATTCCATTTCACGCCGCAGGTTTGTCCTTGCAGCGGCTGCGGCCACCCTGGTGCGACCCGCATCGTCAATGGCATCCGCCGTCGATGAGCGCCGCATCAGGGTCTCGCCGGGCCAGGCCAGGTTCACCGGCTCCAGGGGCCCGCTTACGCCTGTCTGGGCCTATGACGGGATGGTCCCCGGCCCGATGCTGCGCTTACGCCAGGGCCAGCCCGCCCGCATCATCGTCGAGAACGGGCTGAGCGAGGACACCACGGTGCACTGGCATGGCATCCGCCTGCAAAACGCCATGGACGGCGTGCCCGGGCTGACACAGCCACCGATCAAGCCGGGGACAAGCTTCGTCTATGAATTCACGCCGCCGGACGCCGGAACCTTCTGGTATCACCCGCATGCCAACAGTCTCGTGCAGCTCGGCCGTGGCCTTGCCGGCGCCATCATCGTCGAGGAGGCCGAGCCCGTCGCCGTCGACCGCGACCTCATGTGGCTGCTTCAGGACTGGCGGCTTACAGCGGATGGGCAGATGGCGCCCGGCTTCGGCAGCGCGATGGATGCGGCGATGTCCGGCCGTGTCGGCAACGTCATCACCGTCAACGGCACGGTGCCGGCCGACCAGAGCGTAACGGCGGGCGAACGCGTCAGGCTACGGCTCGCCAATGCCTCGCTTGCCCGCATCATGGCGCTGCGCTTCGAGGGTCACCGCCCGGTCATCGTCGCAATAGACGGCCAACCCTGCGATCCGCATGAACCGGAAGATGGCCGTCTTGTGCTTGCCCCGGCCATGCGCATCGACGTCGTGGTCGACATGCAGGGCGACCCGGGCAAGCGCTACGCGGTGGTCGACGAGTTCTATGACGGTCTCGCCTACACGCTGACCACTCTAGCCTATGACACTGCAACACCGCTGCGTGCCCATCCGCTCGATGCGCTTGTCGGCCTGCCCCGCAATCCTTTGCCCGAACCCGATCTCGCGAGAGCCGAGCGCCAGGAGATCGTCCTGCAAGGCGGCATGATGGGTGGCGGCAAGCTCGCCGGCGTCGGCGGCATGATGGGCATGGCGACACCCGGCATGAACGGTGGCGCTGCCTGGGCGATCAACGGCATGTCGATGACCGGCGATGGCCATGCCGGCATGGCGCCACAATTCACCTTGCCGCGCGGCGCAACCTGTCATCTCACCATGCGCAATGAAACCGCCTGGCGGCATCCCATGCATATCCATGGCTTCAGCATGCTGGTGCTCGCGCGCAACGGTTCGCCGGTGCCGCACCGACAGTGGCAGGACACGGTGCTGCTCGCCCCCAAAGACACGATCGAATGCGCCTTCGTCGCCGACAATCCCGGCGACTGGATGCTGCACTGCCATGTCGCCGACCATCAGATGGCCGGCCTCATGACGGTGTTTCGAGTTGGCTGAAATTGAACGCTACCAAAAGGAGACTGCAATGAAACTGACCTACCGCCTCGCCGCCCTTGCCGTCCTGACCGCAACGCCGCTGCCCGCATTCGCGGCGACAATCAATGCTGTGATGTACAAGAACCCAAGCTGCAGCTGCTGCGAGACCTATGCCGCCTATCTCGAAAAGAACGGCTTCAAGGTCGAGCTCAAGCCGTCCAACGACCCGGACCAGATAAGCGCCGGCCTTGGCGTTCCCGAGAAATTGCAGGGCTGCCATTCCGTGGTGATCGGCGATTACGTGGTCGATGGCTTCGTGCCGGTCGACCTTATCAAGAAGATGCTGGCGGAACGTCCTGAAATCACAGGCATCGCTATGCCGGGCATGCCGATGGGTTCGCCGGGAATGGGCGGCGAGAAGACCGAGACCTGGACGATTTACGCCTTCACCAAGGATGGTAAGGCGCCAACCGTCTACGCGACCGAGTGACAGCGACGATTTTTCACTCAAGGAGAACTCAAATGAAACGGACTTATTCCCTCGCCGCCTTCGCAGTCGCGATCGCTATGCCGCTACCTGCCGTCGCAGCGACCATCACCGCTGTGATGTACAAGAACCCGCAATGCAGCTGCTGTGAATCCTACGCCAGGTATCTGGAGCACAACGGCTTCAAGGTCGACATCAAGCCGGTCAACAACCTGTCCCAGATCAGCAGCGATGCGGGTGTGCCGGCCGACCTCGAAGGCTGCCACACGCTGATGGTCGACGGCTATGTCGTCGACGGGCTGGTGCCGGTCGATATCGTCAAGAAACTGTTGACCGAACGGCCTGCCATCACCGGCATCACCTTGGCCGGCATGCCAACCGGCGCTCCCGGCATGGGTGGCGAGAAGGCTGGCCCTTTCATCGTCTACGCCTTCACCAAGGACGGCAAGGCGCCCACCGTCTACGCGACCGACTGAAGGGCAACCGCGATGCCTGCCGATATGTCGGATTGCCCTGCCAGAACCGGAAGCCCGGAGTTCCTGCCACCGTGCTGGGCTTGGGAGCTTCCTCGCATACACGTACATTCGTTTGTGCTAATACATTGTGGTCACGCACATTCGTTCGTGACCAATATGTGGGAGGACGCGATGAAAACCCTGAATCGCAGGTCTGCAATTGCTCTCGGTGTGACGGCTGCCGCGATAACGCCTCTGTTCACCCTGGTGGCGTCCGCGAAGACCAAGAAATACGGCCCGAAGGATGGCAAGGAGATTGCGCCCGGTGTCAGGGTGGTTGAGGTCGGCACCGGCAACTCCGACATTCCCGCCTACAAGAGCATTTCAATCGTCGACGTCGTGTTTCAGCCTGGAGCACACGCTCCCGCGATGATGATGGACAATGACATGGTCTGCACGATTACCGCTGGTGCATTCACGATCAAGAAACAGGACAAGGAATTCAAGCTCGAGGAAGGCGGCATATACACATGCACTAAGGGCAAGACCGACGAGGCCACGAATACAAGCAAAGTGGTCGGCATACATCGTATCGCCGTTTTGATACCTGCCTAGGAGACCACATACGGCCGGACGG
>NZ_JBFULQ010000360.1:0-5824 GCF_054049815.1 Mesorhizobium sp. P5_C1
AGTTCAAGCAGAACTACGGCACTACGCTGATCACCGGCTTTGCCCATCTCCATGGCATGCCGGTCGGCATCATCGCCAACAATGGCGTGCTGTTCTCCGAGAGCGCGCTGAAGGGCGCGCACTTCATCGAATTGTGCTGCCAGCGCAAGATCCCGCTGGTCTTCCTGCAGAACATCACCGGCTTCATGGTCGGTCGGAAATACGAAGCGGGCGGCATCGCCAAGGACGGCGCCAAGCTGGTGATGGCGGTGGCCACCGCCAGGGTGCCGAAGGTGACTGTCATCATCGGCGGTTCGTTCGGCGCCGGCAATTACGGCATGTGCGGCCGCGCCTATTCACCGCGCTTCCTGTGGATGTGGCCGAACGCCCGCATCTCGGTGATGGGCGGCGAGCAGGCAGCGACGGTGCTCGCCATGGTCAAGCGCGAAGGCATCGAGCGCAAGGGCGGCGAATGGGGCGCCGAGGAGGAGGCAAAATTCAAGAAGCCGATCCTGATGAAATACGAGCATGAGGGCCATCCGCTCTACTCGTCCGCCCGCCTTTGGGACGACGGCATCATCGACCCGGCGAAGACGCGCGACGTGCTGGCGCTCAGCCTGTCCGCCGCGCTCAACGCCGAGATCGAAGAGACGCGCTTCGGCGTGTTCAGGATGTGACATGAACGACCATCTGCGGATCCAGGTTCATGCCGGCGACATCACCAAACTGGTAGTCGACGCCATCGTCAACGCCGCCAACACCTCGCTTCTCGGTGGTGGCGGGGTCGATGGCGCTATTCATCGCGCGGCCGGCCGTGAGCTCGAGTTCGAATGCCGCATGCTGAACGGATGCAAGGTCGGCGAAGCCAAGATCACCAAGGGCTACAAACTTCCGGCGCGGCACATCATCCACACGGTCGGGCCGGTCTGGCAAGGCGGCGGCAAGGGCGAAGCCGAACTGCTGGCCTCCTGCTATTTCAGCTCGCTCGAACTCGCCACGGCCAATGATTGCCGCACGGTGGCGTTTCCGGCGATCTCGACGGGTGTCTATCGCTACCCGAAAGATGAGGCGACGCAGATCGCCGTCGACACGGTCAGCACGTTCATCGAGAAACGAACAATGCCGGAAACCGTCACTTTTTGCTGCTTCGACGACCAAACGGCTGAACTATACCGGCAGGCCGTTGCTGCCCTGCGAAAGAGCTGAACTGCATGGACCAACCGATTCACCAGCATAGGCAAACTCGAATCTCCGCTGGCGAGCTGGCGGGGCGGCAAAATATTCGCTATCGCTCATCCTGCACAGTGCAATGGGGACAGGGCGGAAATGAAACTGAAATATTGCCAGAGGATGGCGACTTCGATACTTGCAGGCTTTCTTATATTCGAGATGACGGGCGCCGGAATGGCCGGCTCGCTGGCAGGAAGCAAGGGCGATACCCGCTATCCTGTTTACTTCCCCGTCGGCRCAATGGGCGGCTGTGGGAAGGGTTACAATGCCTATGTCGCGGCCAGCGGTCATTCAGCTTATGCTTTGACCCCGATCGCCCGGATGACAGAGTTCTTCATCTGCGGCGTCCACCTGAATGCCAAGACCCAGAAGGCAGCGGAAGACCTGGCGCTGAGATCATGCCAGGGAGGTCTCAAGAAATACAAATTCCAGACCAGCGGCGCCTGCAGTATCGCGGCGTCCAAGTAGACAGAACTGGGCACTGCGGAGAGCACCTCGCTGGCAAGGGAGTGCTCTCCAGTGTTGAGCAAATGCTTGCCCGAACAGACGGGGGCGCAAAGGAACGCCTGCTTCGCGTGAAGCAAACTCTGGCTACGGAGGCGCCATGTTCGCCAAGATCCTGATCGCCAATCGCGGCGAGATCGCTTGTCGTGTGATCCGCACGGCGCGCAAGCTGGGCGTGCACACCGTTGCCGTCTATTCGGATGCCGATGCGAAATCCCTGCATGTCGAGTTGGCCGATGAAGCCGTGCGCATCGGCCCCTCGCCCATCGGCGAAAGCTATCTGCGTGGCGACAGGATTGTCGCCGCAGCCCTGGCGACGGGCGCGCAAGCCATCCATCCCGGCTACGGCTTTCTGTCGGAAAACCCCGATTTCGTCGACCAGGTGGTGGCGGCGGGGTTGGTTTTCATCGGTCCGTCGGCGGCCTCGATTCGGGCCATGGGGCTGAAGGATGCCGCCAAGCGGCTGATGGAAAAGGCCGGCGTGCCGGTGGTGCCGGGCTACCATGGCGAGGCGCAGGAGATCGTGCTGCTGGCCTCCAAGGCGCGCGAGATCGGCTATCCCGTGCTGATCAAGGCGCGTGCCGGCGGCGGCGGCAAGGGCATGCGCCGGGTCGAGCATCCCGATGAGTTTTCCGAGGCGCTGTCCAGTGCGCGCCGCGAGGCAAAGGCCGCTTTCGGTGATGACCGCGTGCTGGTCGAGAAATATGTCGACAAGCCGCGCCATATCGAGGTGCAGGTGTTCGGCGACAACTTCGGCAATGCCGTACATCTCTATGAGCGCGACTGCTCGGCGCAGCGCCGCCACCAGAAGGTGATCGAGGAAGCCCCCGCACCCGGCATGACCCCGGCGCTGCGCAAGGCGATGACGGATGCGGCGGTTAAAGCCGCCAAGGCGATCAATTATTCCGGCGCCGGCACCATCGAGTTCATCGTCGATGCCTCGCAAGGCCTGAAGGCCGACCGCTTCTGGTTCATGGAAATGAACACCCGCCTGCAGGTCGAACACCCGGTCACCGAAATGGTCACCGGCACCGACCTGGTCGAGTGGCAATTGCGGGTCGCCAGCGGCGAAAAGCTGCCGAAGATGCAGAACGAGATCGCGCTTACCGGCCATGCCTTCGAGGCGCGCATCTATGCCGAGGATGCGACAAAGGGGTTCCTGCCGGCGACCGGCACCTTGCATCATCTGAAGTATCCGGACGCGGCCCCTGAAGGCGCCACGATGCGCATCGAGACCGGCGTGCGGGCCGGTGATGCCATCTCGCCCTATTACGACCCGATGATCGCCAAGCTGGTCGTCCACGCAAAGGACAGGCAGGCGGCCCTGGAAGCGCTCGGCGCGGCGCTGTCGCAAACCGAGATCGCCGGCTCGACCGTCAACACCGCCTTTCTTGTCGCTCTGGCCGCCGATCCGGACTTTGCCGCTGGCGATGTCGACACCAGCTTGATCGCCCGGCATCAACCGGCACTGACCGAGGTCGCGCCGCCGAGCGATGAAACCGTTGCGGCAGCCGCGCTTGCGGCTTCGGGTGCCGGCGCATTGCCGGCGTCGAGCGACCCCTGGTCGTCGCTTGCCGGCTACGCGCATTTCCACAGCGTGGCCCGCCGCACACGGCTGAAGTTCGGCGAAATCGATATCGCGGCAAGGGTTTCGATGCGACCGGACGGGCGGTTCCGGGTGGCGCTGGACGAGCCCTACGACAACGCCAACCCGCATGATTTTCGCGCCACGCCACGCCTCGCCCGCTGGCCCGGCCATATCACGGTGTTCGAAGGCGCCGTTGGCTATACCTTCACTGTGCCGGACCCGCTGGCGCGGGCGGATGAGGCGGCGGCAGGCGCCGGCAGCCTGCGCGCGCCGATGCCGGGGCTGGTCAAGCTGGTGCGCGCGGCCAAAGGCGATGCGGTGATCAAGGGCCAGCCGCTGCTGATCCTTGAAGCGATGAAGATGGAGCACACCATCGCCGCGCCGCATGACGGGGTGATCGCCGAGATTGCCACCGAAGGCGCGCAGGTCACCGATGGGACGGTGCTAGTGCGGTTCGTCGAGGACCAGAGCGCCTCGACCGCAGCCGCAAGCTGACAGTCGAAAGCGGACGACTAATTACAAAGAAAAATGGCCGGGACGAACCGGCCATTTCCTTATGCTATGTGGTCGCCAGGCGACGACTACTGCGCAATCGGCGCGTACTTGCCGTCATGCCACTGGTTGATGTCATAGCTGGCGTTCTTGAGGTCGCCCTTCTCGTCGAAGGTGACGTTGCCGACAACGGTGCTGATCGGCGTGCCGTTCTTCAACGCTTCGGCAACCTTGCCCGGATCGTCGCTGCCGGCGCGCTTGACGCCTTCGGCGAAAGCCTGGACCACCGCGTAGGAGAACAGCGTGAAGCCTTCCGGCACGAAGCCGCCGGCCTTAATCTTCTCGACGGCTGCCTTGGCTTCAGGCTTTGCCTGTGGATCCGACGGGAAGACGAACATGGTGCCCTCGCCGGCCGGGCCGGCAACCTGCCAGAATTCCGGCGAAGCGATGGAGTCCGGCATGATCAGCTGGAACTTCAGGTTCTGTTCCGCCGACTGGCGCAGGATCAGACCGGCTTCAGGATGATAACCGCCGAAATAGACGACGTCCGCCTTCAGATCCTTGAGCTTGGTGACGAGAGCCGAATAGTCCTTCTCGCCGGCATTGATGCCGTCATAATACACCTCTTTGAGGCCACCRGCATTCATGGTTGCCCTGACGGCGTCAGCCACGCCCTGTCCGTAGGCGCTCTTGTCGTGCAGGACGACGACGTTCTTGCCGGCAAACTTCTTGGCGATCCATGGACCTATGAAGGCACCCTGCGCATCGTCACGCGTATAAAGGCGCATGATCGTCGGCCAGCCGGCCTTGGCCGCCGCGTCGGTCAGCACCGGGTTTGACGAGGCCGGGCTCATCATCAGGGCGCCGGCTTCGGCATAGACGGCAGAGGCCGGGATGCTCGAACCCGAACAGGCATGGCCATCGACGAACTTGACGCCATCGGCGACGATGCGGTTGGCGACCGACACGGCCTGCTTGGGATCGCACTGGTCGTCCTGGATACTCAGCTTGATCTGGCGACCGTCGACACCACCCGCCGCATTGATCGCGTCAGCAGCGGCCTGTGCGCCCTGCTTGAACTGATCGCCGATGGTGGCGAGTTGTCCGGTCATCGGACCGACCACCGCAAAGGTGAGGTCGTCGGCGAATGCGACCGGCGCACTCATCATCAGGCCAAAAACGGCCGCGCTCAAAATACTCATTTTTTTCATGGTGATAGAACTCCTCCACTCACGCGCGGCCGCCCGGCCGCGCTTCTTCCAGAGAGGCGGGACAATTTCATCCTTCACCGGGCCTGTCTAGGCGCATCGGCAGCACTCGATTGGGCCTGCAAGACGTCATCCACGCAAAAAAGCCACGCCAGCCTTGTTTCGGCCGGTCGTGGCTTTTTGCTCGTCAAGCGGCCCCAAGCGCCCCCGCGCCCCGAAATCCCGCTCGCCTTCCCCGCATCGCGCGACTGAGCCTCGCCGGCCTGCCGCGTTCTTCTTATCTCTTGTTTGAGCCTGGTTCCGAAACCATGCTCCAGGTCGTCGACCGTCTTGCGCGGCCTTCCATTCCGCCGGGTCTGGCCGTCTGTGCGGTCTTGATCCCGGGCTTCCCTGTCTTGGATAGGTCTATCCGCGGTCGGCGGATATCAGTGCATGGTCATCCATTCGCGGGCTTCGCGAAGCGCCTTGGCGATCTCGACCTTCGACATCGCCGCCGACAGTTCGGAGCGCAGTTCCGCAGCGCGGGCCGAACCCTTGATCGCGGCGATGTTGAACCATTTGTGGGCGGCAACGACATCGGTCTCGCAATCGCGGCCGGTCGCATACATCATGCCCAGTTCGAAAAGAATGTCGGCCTGGGCAGTTGCCCCCATGGCGCCGAAGCCTGCTTCAAGCATTTCAAAACGTGCCATTTCAATCCCCTGTTCTTGGCCCTGTCTGGCTCCCGAGAGCTGCCTTCGTTTGTCCTTGCGGGCTGCTCTTCCGATGCTTTCGAGAATGCCGTGGAGGCTTGAATCCGTCGTTAAATGGCGTGCTTAATTTG
>NZ_JBFULQ010000361.1:0-5822 GCF_054049815.1 Mesorhizobium sp. P5_C1
CATCTGATGGCCAAGGGCGGCATTGGAAAGCCGGGCATGGTAGCCGCGGATGGTTCCGGATTTCTCCAGATTGTCGAGCCTGCGCGAACAGGCCGACTGYGACAGGCCAACCTTCTCGGCCAGTGCAGCATTCGGTATCCTGCCATCCTTCTGCAAAGTCTCGAGAATGGCGATATCAATCCTGTCGAGCGGCATTTTCCGTGAATCCTGCGAATATCTCACCATTTTGCGCAACGATTATCGAAAACCGCCCGTTGGCGCAAGCGCATTCGCAAACACCTGCGCAGCGATTTGTGGTTCACTCCACCTATACAGGGAACGAGCCCAAAAGGGCCGGATCAGGAGAAGAAAATGCGCGTCGGCTGCCCCAAGGAAATCAAGAACCACGAATATCGCGTCGGCCTCACGCCCGGCTCCGTCCGCGAATATGTCGCCCACGGCCATGAAGTGCTGGTCGAGACCGGCGCCGGCGCCGGCATCAGCGCCGATGACAATGCCTATCGCGCCGCCGGTGCGACAATCGCCAAGACGGCTGCCGATGTGTTCGCCAAGTCGGACATGATCGTCAAGGTCAAGGAGCCGCAGCCCAACGAATGGGCGCAGCTTCGCGAAGGCCAAATTCTCTACACCTATCTCCACCTGGCTCCGGACCCGGAGCAGACCAAGGGCCTGCTCGCTTCCGGTGTCACCGCAATCGCCTACGAAACCGTCACCGACGACCGTGGCGGCCTGCCGTTGCTGGCGCCGATGTCGGAAGTTGCCGGTCGGTTGTCGATCCAGGCCGGCGCCACGGCGCTGCAGAAGGCCAATGGCGGCCGCGGCGTGCTGCTCGGCGGCGTGCCCGGCGTGCTGCCCGGCAAGGTCACTGTGCTCGGCGGCGGCGTCGTCGGCCTGCATGCTGCCAGGATGGCGGTGGGGCTTGGCGCTGACGTCACCATCATCGATCGCTCGATCCCGCGCCTGCGCCAGCTCGACGACCTCTTCACCGGCCGCGTGCACACCCGTTACTCGACCGTCGAGGCGCTCGAGGAAGAGTGCTTCTCGGCCGACATCGTCGTCGGCGCGGTGCTGATCCCCGGCGCCGCGGCGCCGAAGCTCGTCACGCGCGAAATGCTGTCCGGCATGAAGAAGGGTTCCGTGCTGGTCGACGTTGCCATCGACCAGGGCGGCTGCTTCGAGACCTCGCACGCCACTACCCATGCCGAGCCGACGTACGAGGTCGACGGTGTCATCCATTACTGCGTCGCCAACATGCCCGGCGCGGTACCGGTGACGTCGGCCCACGCGCTCAACAACGCGACGCTCCATTATGGCCTGCAGCTTGCCGACAAGGGCCTGAAGGCGCTGGTCGATGACCACCATCTGCGCAATGGCCTCAATGTCCACAAGGGCAAGATCACCAACCGCGCGGTCGCCGAGGCGCTCGGCTACGAACTGGTTGAGCCGAAAGCCGTTCTCGCGGCCTGATTCTCCTTCAGAATTCCTCCGTCAGCCCGCCGGTTCTTGCCGGCGGGTTTTTTCTTGGGCGCGAAGGTTTTCTTGAGCGCGAGGCCGGGCAACAAAAAAGCGGAGCCAAAGCCCCGCTTCCTCGATATCGAGATTTGCCGCCGGTTCATCCGCGGTCGGCAAATCGATCGACAATGGCTTTCTAGCGCGATTGTGCGACGGGAGTACGACAGGCCCTCGCCCAGCGTTCCAATGCCTCAGACGCGCTCGATGCGACACTGGTAGCAATTGTTGCGTGCCGAGCGGACATGAACGTAGGCGATATCGTCGCGCTCGAAGAGGGCCTCKGCTCGCGCTGCAATTCTTCCGGTCGGGATGACACCGCCGCTGCCGTAGACGATACGATTATCCCTGCCGTAGCCGCGCACGATGTAGTCAGGGCTTTCGAGAATCTCAGGTAGCACCTCGCTCTCGGCGGCGCGGTCGCATTCTTCGGCATGCAGGAAGATCGGCCCGGTTTCGGCATAAGGCTGAAGCTCCGGGAATGGCCGATAGGCCAGAACGAGGTAAACGTCGCCAGCGGCGATGTTCCTCAGACAGTGCCGACAAGGCATGCCATCGCCGTCGGAAATCTTTCGTTCGGGCGTTTGGCCGTAGGCATCCGAGCCGCCGTGCTGCAATGCCCTGACATTTTCGGTCGGCAGCGCTTTGAACTGAATGGTCATGGTGGGATCTCCGGTGTAGTCCACCGGAAATTATGCCCTCAAGTTGACGCTTCCCACCCGATTCCTGCGCAGTGGCGGATGCTTCGGATTTTTGGCTGATGTCACGGCCTCATGACGCTGGCCGAGCGTTCTCCGAAAGGCAGCGGATGCACGATTTCCTTCTTTTGCGCCACCGGCGCAAAGCCGAGCTTCTGGTAGAGCGGCAAAGCCGCCGGATGATCGAGTGTGCAGGTCTGCACTGTCACCCGCTTCGGCCCGTACGACCACGCTGCTGCGATCGCCGCCCCCAGGAACCAGCGGCCGATGCCTTGCCCGGTCGCATGTTCCATCATGCCGAAATAGGCGAGCTCGACTTCTTCCGGCAGATGCGGCTTGAGGTCGAAGAAGCCGGCCGGCGCGCCGTCGAGGTAGAGCACTCTGATGTCGCGGTCCTCGCGGTGGATGCCGGCCGAAAGCTCCTCGTCATCCAGCCTCAGCACGTTGACCCAGTGCCATTTGCGTCCCACCCTATCCATCAAATAGCGGTAGAAATGCAGGGGAATGTCCTTGGTCTTCAGCAGGGCGACCTGACGGTTGTAGGGCACCGGCGGCGAATAGGCTGGAGGCACATGCATTTCGAGGAACGTGACCGTGACATCGATGTCTTCCAGCGCACCGTTTTCCATCGTCTTCATTCCTTGCCGGTCACGACCGGCGTGTCGGAGAGCCCACCCCACTCCGTCCATGAGCCGTCGTAAAGTCTGTTGTCGGTATGGCCAAGCGTTTCCAGCGCCAGCGTCGCCACCGCGGCTGTAATGCCGGAACCACACGAGGTGATGACGGGTTTCGACAGATCGATGCCGGCCGCCTCGATCACCTTGCGCAAGCGGTCCTTCGACAAGAGCTTGCCATTTTCCGACAGCGCCGAGTAGGGCAGATTGCGCGCGCCAGGCATATGGCCGGAGCGGATACCGGCGCGCGGTTCTGGCTCCGTGCCGGCAAAGCGGCCCGGTCCACGGGCGTCGGCGATCTGGCTTTCCCCGGTATCGACGATCCGGCGCATGTCGGCGAGGCTGGCAACGCGACCGGCGTCGAAATCGGCATGAAACACACTTGGCGCGATCCTGGTCGGTTCGGCCGTCACCGGCCGGCCGGCCGCTTTCCAGCCATCGAAGCCGCCGTCCAGAATATAGGTCTGGAAGACGCCCATCACTCGGAACATCCACCACGCCCGAGGCGCCGAGAAGAAGCCCGGACCATCATAGATGATGATGGTGTCGTCGGCCGAAACGCCCATCGATCCGACATACTGGGCAAAATGCTGCGGTGACGGCAGCGTATGCGGCAGCGGCGAATCCGGGTCCGAAACCGCGTCCTGATCCAGAAATCGTGCGCCCGGAATGTGGGCCGCGCCGTATTCGCCGCGCGCATCGCGCTTTTGCGCCGGCAGATACCAGGATGCGTCGATGATCGTCAGGCCCGGCTCGCCGAGGCGCTGCTGCAGCCAATCCGCGTCGACGGTGAAAGGACTGTCCTCGGCCATTTTTTCTCCTGCTCGCCGTTTGGCGGTGATTGTCCGATTAAAGTGCGTCGCGTTGAAGCGGATTCAAGCGACGCGCTTTAAGTCTTTGTTCTCATGCAAGTCGTTGACCCAACATCGAGGCCACTTTCTTGGGCGACATGCATCAGGTCGCCGGCATCGTGCCGAAGCGGATGCGGAAGCGTCTGTTTTCACGGCCCTTCTTCTCGATCTTGCCGATATGGATTTCGCCGACCTCACCAGTGCTTTTGACATGGGTGCCGCCGCAGGGCTGGCTATCGACCGAAGCGTTATCACCGATGCAGACCAGGCGGATCTTACCGGTGCCAACAGGCGGCCGGACGTTCTTGGATTTCACCAGGCCCGGGTTGGCGGCCAGCTCCTCGTCGCTGATCAGCCTGGTGAAGATCGGGTGATCGGCCCGCACCAGATCCATCAGGCTCGCCGTTACGTCTTCCCTGGTGAAGCTGGCGTCGGGAATATCGAAATCGACGCGGCTGTCATCCTCGGAAACGGACGCACCGGTGATCGGGAACGGGCAGACCACAGTGAGCAGGTGGCAGGCCGCGTGCATGCGCATCAAAAGATGCCGGCGCTCCCAGTCGATCGCCAGGCTCAAGCGTTCACCGACCTCGGGAACCCTCTGCTCCAACGCCGGGACATGGATGATCTCGTCCTTGGTCTCGCCCGTAATGGTGGCGGCGATGGCGATGCGGCTGCCGTCGGCGCGCTCCAGATGACCGATATCGCCCGGCTGGCCGCCCGATGTGGCGTAGAAGATCGTCCTGTCGAAAATGATGCCGCCGCGATCGTTGACGGCAATGATTGTGGCGTCCGCTGTCCGCAGATAGGCGTCGTCGCGAAACAGCGCTTCGGTCCTGTGCGCCATCACGCGACCTTTTCGAACGGCACAGAAATCGTGCTCCGCTGCTCCATCCAGCCCGGTATCGGCAGGTTCTTCTCGCGCAGGAATTCCGGGTTGAACAGCTTCGATTGATAGCGCGTGCCATAGTCGCAAAGAACAGTCACGATGGTGTGGCCGGGGCCCAGTTCGCGCGCCAGCCGGATCGCGCCGGCAATGTTGATGCCGGTCGAACCGCCGACGCACAGTCCTTCTTCCTGGATCAGGTCGAAGACAATCGGCAGCGCATCTTCGTCCGGGATCTGGAACGAAAAATCCGGCGTGAAGCCATCGAGATTGGCGGTGATGCGCCCCTGCCCGATGCCTTCGGTGATCGAGCTGCCATCGGACTTCAACTCACCGCTGGTGTAGAAACTGTAGAGCGCGGCTCCCAGCGGATCGGCCAGCGCGATCTTGACGTCCTTGCGCCTGGCCCTCAATCCGAAGGCGACGCCGGCCAGCGTTCCACCCGAACCGACCGCCGAGACAAAACCGTCGACCTTGCCGCCGGTCTGGTTCCAGATTTCCTCCGCGGTGGTGCGGATATGGCCGTCACGGTTGGCGACATTGTCGAACTGGTTGGCCCAGATGGCGCCGTTCGGCTCCGTCCGCGCCATCTGCTCGGCCAGCCGCCCCGACAATTTCACGTAATTGTTGGGATTCTTGTAAGGTACCGCGGGCACCTCGATCAGCTCGGCGCCGAGCAGTCTGATGGTGTCCTTCTTTTCCTGGCTCTGTGTGTCTGGAATGACGATGACCGTGCGGTATCCCAGCGCCTTGGCGACCAGCGTCAGCCCGATACCGGTGTTGCCGGCCGTTCCCTCGACGATCACACCGCCGGGCCTCAGCAGCCCGCGCTGCTCGGCGTCGCGGATGATGAACAGGCCGGCGCGATCCTTGACCGACTGGCCTGGATTCATGAACTCGGCCTTGCCCAGGATCTCGCAGCCGGTTTGTTCAGACGCTTTGTTGAGGCGGATCAGAGGCGTGTTGCCGATCGCGTCGATCACAGAACGGGGCATTCAGGATTCCTTGTGCAGCTGTGCCGAAACCGTAGAAACCCGAAGCTTCGGTTTCAAGGCAAGAATTTGTCTGGACCAGTCGCATTTGCGGCATTGTTATCGCGGCCAACGCTTCTCAATATCGCCTTCATGCGCCACAGTTCATTTCCTCACTGTGATGAAAGCACTCTTTTCATTCGATTTCTTCATCGCTAGAGCAAGGTACGAGC
>NZ_JBFULQ010000362.1:0-5821 GCF_054049815.1 Mesorhizobium sp. P5_C1
TCCTGGGCGAGGATGCGTACCGAAACGCAGGCGCGGCAGGTCTCGCATGCCGGCCTGTAGGCGATGTTCTGCGAGCGCCGGAAGCCGCCTTGCGTCAACAGGTCGTTCATCTCCGCCGCCTTGTCGCCGACCAGATGCGTGAACACCTTGCGCTCGAACTGGCCGTCGAGATAAGGGCACGGCGACGGCGCGGTCAGGAAGAACTGCGGCGACTGGGTCGGATGCTGCGTCATCGAGCCTTGGAAACACTCCTTCGAATCGCTCTACCTTTGGCGCGGATGGCGAAAAATTCAACAGGATTGTGTGGGCGTGGTTGACTAGACGCCTTCACATTTACACTCAATCGGCCGTGACTGCGCCTGACGGGGCCGTTTCAGCGGTCGGTGCGGCTGACCACGGTGCCGAGCAAAAGGTCATGCAGCGTGCGCTTGCGATCGGCAAATAAGGTCACCAGAAGGACCAGCGGCGACAGGATGACGTTGCCGGCCCAGAACAGCACCGAATGGACGACGGCGGTCAGACCGTCGATCGGCCTGCCATCGAGCCGGTCGAGCCGGATGCCCATCAGCTTCATGCCCGTAGTGGCTTGGTCGGCACTGCCCAGCGTGTTCCAGATGTAGAGAATGGCGACGGCCGGCACGAGGGCGCCAAACAGCATCCAGCCAAGACCGAGGGTCAAAAGGCCGAGGAAGAACACCAGGATGGCGAACGGAATGGTGAGCAGCGCGACGATGATATAGTCGATCACGAAGGCCAGGATGCGCCGCGTGCGCACGCCGTCATAGGCCCTGACATCGTCGAGCCTGGTCGGGATGATTTCGCCGTCGAGAACGCGCGCGTTCATGTCATTTCCTCGTAACAAGGCCCGACATAGGGTGCGAGCCGCTCGGTAATGAAATGGTGAAGGCCCGCGGCGGAATCAAGATCGAGCTTTTTGCGGCGCGCAAGCCGCGAGCTGCATAAGACGCAATCCGAATCGGTTGAATTTGCGGCGCGGATGGCATTAGCTTGCTGCGGCGCAACAAAGCGCTCAGGGGCAGAGGGACGGGGCACTATGGACTACGACATGCTGGTCATCGGCAGCGGTCCCTCGGGGCGGCGCGCTGCGGTGCAGTCGGCCAAGCTCGGCAAATCGGCGCTGGTGGTCGACCGCGGCCGGCGTCTTGGTGGCGTCTCGGTGCATACCGGCACCATTCCATCGAAAACGCTGCGCGAAACCGTGCTCAACCTCTCGGGTTGGCGCGAGCGTGGCTTCTATGGGCGCGGCTACCGGGTCAAGCAGGATATTTCGGTCGGCGATCTTGTCGAGCGCCTGCACAAGACGCTCGACCACGAGGTCGAGGTGCTCCAGCACCAGTTCATGCGCAACACGGTCAAGAGCGCCCGCGCCGACGTGAAGTTTCTTGGCTCCAACAAGGTCAGCCTGACCACCGACACCGGAGACTACAGCGAGGTTGGTTTTGCCAATGCGCTGATCGCGGTCGGCACAAGGCCGCACAGGCCGCGCGATGTGCCTTTCGACAGGACCCGAATCTTCGACAGCGACGAGATGCTGGAGCTCGACCGTTTGCCGCGCACACTGACCGTGATCGGCGCCGGCGTCATCGGGGTCGAATATGCGACGATCTTTTCCGCGCTAGACGTGCCGGTGACATTGGTCGAGCCGCGCAACTCCATCCTCGATTTCGTCGATCGCGAGATCGTCGACGATTTCATCCACCAGATGCGCGATCGCGGCATGACGATCCGGCTGGGCAGCGCGGTGAAGGAAATCCGGTCCAAGCCGGACGCCGCCGAGGTCGAACTGGCCGATGGCCGCACCATTCGCTCCGAGGTGGTGCTCTACGCCGCCGGCCGAACCGGGAATGTCGGCAGCCTGGGGTTGGATATCGTCGGCATCGAAGCCGACTCAAGGGGGCGGATCAAGGTCGATCCGCAGACCTTCCAGACCAGCGCGCCCAACATCTACGCCGCCGGCGACGTCATCGGCTTTCCGAGCCTGGCCTCGACCTCGATGGAGCAGGGCAGGGTGGCGGCCTGTCATGCTTTCGGCGTGCCCTTGCCGCCGCCGCCTGAAACCTTTCCCTATGGCATCTATGCGGTGCCGGAAATCTCGACGGTCGGCCAGTCCGAGGAACAGGTGCGTGAAAGTGGGGCCGCCTATGAGGTCGGCGTGGCGCGTTTTCGCGAGACCTCGCGCGGCCACATCATGGGGGTCAATACCGGCTTTCTGAAGCTGTTGTTCTCGATCGAAACGCGCCGCCTGCTCGGTGCGCACATCATCGGCGAGGGCGCCACAGAGCTCATCCACATTGGCCAGGCGGTGATCAATCTCGGCGGCACCGTCGACTTCTTCGTCAACAACACCTTCAACTATCCGACGCTCGCCGAAGCTTACAAGATCGCCGGGCTGGATGCCTGGAACCGGATGGGGCGAGGGTAGGCTGGTCGGCGCCGTCGGCATGCTGGTCAGCAACGGCAGCCAGCAGCTAGGCGGCCGTTGCCGTCACCGCCTTCAGCCATTGCCTTACGATTGCCGCGTCGGCGCTGCCGAATTCATGACCCGATGGAACAATCCTCGCGTCGAGGTCGGCGCCATGTTGGCTGAGCAATGTCACCAGAGCCGGCGCGAAGGGCGCATAGGTAAGGTCGGCAGCACCGGCGACGATCAGCACCCGCACGCTTGACAGATCCGTAGCCGGCACGTCGTCGAGCACCGGCATCGGCCGCAGCAGCGCGGCGCGTTCGACGAGGCCCGGATGCAGCAGCATCAGGCTCGAAACCAGATTGGCGCCGTTCGAATAGCCGAGAAAGATCGTGCGGGAGAGATCGAGATTGTGGCGTGTGGCCACATCCGTGACGACCCCTGCAAAAGCGTTGGTTTCGGTGCGGATGCTGTGCTGTTCGAAGCGCGTCGGCGTGATGCGCGCGAACCAGCGGAAACCATCCTCCTGGACAATGCGGCCGCGCACGGCGACCAGCGTGGCGTGCGGCGCGATCTCTCGTGCCAGCGGCACCAATGTCGTCTCATCGACACCCGACCCATGCAGCAGGAAGAAGCATTGACCAGTTGAATCCGCAGGCCTGTAAATGCGGTAGCAGAAGGCGAGATCACGCCGTAACGCACCATCTTGTGAGGTCTCTTCGGTCATGGCCTCATCCTTTTGATTTCATGACGGTTCCGGTCAGTTTGCCGGCTTCAAAACGCAATATTTTCAAGCTCCGCGAAAGTTGATTGAACCGGGCGCATTACTGTCCGTTTCTTCGCCGATATCATTCCTATGGGAGGAATCGAAGCGGTGCGCCGGGGGTCGCATTGCCGGCATGAACAACCAGCTTTGAGGCCTTTTGTCGATGACCACCCAACTTTCCCCGGACCGCGATACGCGCGTCTCGGAGCGTGACACGCGCATCGATGTACTGCGCGCTCTCGCCTTGCTGACCATCTTTGTCGACCACGTGCCGGGTACCGCCTTCGAGTATCTGACCTACAAGAATTTCGGCTTTTCAGACGCGGCAGAGGTCTTCGTGCTGATTTCCGGAATCTCGGTCGCGCTCGCCTATGGCAAGAAATTCCAGCCTGGAAACCGGCTGCTGGCAACGTTGAAGCTGTGGCGCCGTGCTGGCGTGCTCTACGCCGCCCACATCGTCACCACCATGGTGGTGATGGCGATCTTCTGCGCGGCGGCGGTGTTCGCCCGCCGACCTGAGCTGCTGACGATGATCAATATCGAGCCGTTGATCAAGAATACGCCGCAAGTGCTGGTCGGCATCGTGACGCTCGGCCACCAGCTCGGCTACAACAACATCCTGCCGGTCTATGCGGTGCTGCTCCTGCTGGCGCCGGTCTTCCTGCTCTTCGTCAGCTACCGGCCATTGCCGGCACTTGTCGCATCCGGTGCGCTGTGGCTGGTCGCCGGGATCTACCAGATCGCGCCGCCGAACTATCCCGAGCCCGGCTTCTGGTTTCTCAACCCGCTGTCGTGGCAGTTCCTGTTCAACATCGGCCTTGCGGGCACGCTGCATGTGCGTCGCGGTGGCACCATCCCGGTCAATCGCTGGCTGGTTGGCGCGGCTTTGGCCTACACCGCCACGGCGCTGGTCTGGGTGCACAGTCCGCTATGGGGGCAGATCTCCTGGTTGGGCCTGCCTCCGGTGCTGACCGGCTTCGACAAGACGTTCCTGGCGCTGCCGAGGCTGCTGCATATCCTGGCGGTGAGCTATCTGATCGTGGCATTCCCCGCCGTCTCGAACCTGCTCCGCACTGGGCGCGATCATCCGCTTGCCATATTGGGCAAACGATCATTGCCGGTTTTCATTGCCGGCACGGTGCTCGCCCTGACGGCGCAGGTGCTGAAGCTGATCAACCCGGGCGGGCTGGCCTATGACAGCCTGTTGATTGCCGCCGGCATCGCCATGCAGTTTGCGCTTGCCTACTATCTCGAATGGCTTTCGAGCCTTGGCAGGCCCGGGAAAAGCAGACCGGCTCAAAACGCCGCACTGCCGGTCCAGGCGTCCTTCGTCATGTCGTCGATGGCAACAAGAATGGGGCGTTGAGGCGTCAGGCGGGCGAGGGGCCGGATGAGGCCCGCACCACGAGGTCGACCGGCAGCGATTGCCGACTGAACGTGCCGTCGTTTTCGAGGATCGCCTTGACGGCAAGGCGGCCCATCTCGGCGATCGGCTGGACGATTGTGGTCAGCGGCGGCTTGGAGACCGCTCCTTCCGGGACACCGTCGAAGCCGACGATCGAAACGTCGCCCGGGACAGTGATGTCGTGCTGGCGCAGCCAGTCCAGCGCATGCAAGGCGATCCTGTCCGACATTGCCAGGATGGCGGTCGGTGTCTCGGCGCCGGCGAAGATATGATCGAGGCCCGCCCAGACGCTCTCCTCGTCATTGACGGTTTCGTAGATCGGCACCTTCGAGACGTCGATGTCGACGCGGGAGAGTTCGGCGAAGTAGCCGCGCAGGCGGTCACGCGTCCCGTAGTAGAGGGCCTTCTCCACCTGCGCCTGCGTGGTTGGGCCGAAGCCGGCGTCGGCACAGGGCAGGGCAAGCACGGCAAAGCGACGATGCCCGAGCTCGGTCAGATGGCGCGCCGCGAGACCGGCACCGACGATGTTGTCGACACCGATCGCCGCGACCGCCCCGTCGTCGTCCGAATCAAGATCGAGTGCGACAAACGGGAGTTTGCGTTCGCGCGCCAGTTCGACCAGCCTTGAGCCGCCTTCGATACAGAAGACGATGAAGCCATCGACCAGCGCGCTCTGGATGTTCCAGGCGAGCTGTTCGTTGTTGGCGGCGGAGACCAGCGAGATCCCCGCACCAGTCGCGTCGCAAGCCTGCGAGATGCTGGCCATCATCACCCGGGCGAAAGGGTCTTTGAAGAAATAGGACAACGGTTCCGCGGTCGCGACACCGATGGCATTGACCTTGCCGGCGCGCAGCAGCCGACCCTTGGGGTCGGGTCCGCCATATCCCATTGCCTCGGCTGCCGCCTTGACCCGTTCGCGGACCTCCTCGCGCACGATCTCCGGGCGGGCGAACACGTTGGACGCGGTGCCGTGCGACACGCCGGCCGCTTTGGCAATGTCTGCCAGCCGGACCGGTCTTGTCTTTCCAGAGCTCAATGGGGCCATCTTCGTCTCCTGAATTCATCCCATCTAACACTTTCGTTGGATCGGTTCAAATTCTGCCTTGAACAACGACCCGGCGAGGTGTATCTTTGAATCGATCCAAGGGGACAAAGGTCCATATTATTGGATCGATTCAATATCAGCAAGGGAGATGTGTCATGCATCCCGTCAACTATCTCTTCC
>NZ_JBFULQ010000363.1:0-5818 GCF_054049815.1 Mesorhizobium sp. P5_C1
GTTCTGGGGTTCGGTGTCCGTTCAAGATAGGACTTGATATGGGCGAGACCGGCCGCCTCGATCACCGGCCCGATGTCGTTGAAAACAATGGCTTTCAGGATAGCCGGCTGCATCATGCCGAGCACATGGATGATCAGCCCGCCGCGTGATGTTCCGATAAAGGCGGCCGCCTCTATTTCCAATGCCGCCAGCCCGGCAAGGATGTCGCCGGCTTCGACGCCGACATTGTAACGACCGACATCGGCATCGTAGGCGGACTGCCCGCGCCCGCGATAATCGAAGGCAACGACCTTGCGCGGAGCCTGAGCTCGAGYCGAAAGATAGAGCGCGAGTTCATGAAAATCCCGTGCGTTGCGGGTCAGGCCGGGCAGGCAGACGACCGGCCAAGGACCGGCATTCACGTCACCATAGACGCGCGCGTGAAGGTTTAGCCCATCCGGCGCGCTGTAGAAAAAATCGGAGAAACCTTCACTGCTCGACATCTGGACGCGATTCCTTCCGCCTGCCTGATTGTCTTCCGACTGCTATAGGCGAGGGAAGGTGGGGTCAAATTGAGATTGGGTTGGAGAGAGCCGCCGATCCGCAGAGGCAGAATCGACAGCTTCGGCGACGCCTCTTGAGGGGTCGGCTGCGTCAGCCGCGCCCGTTCACGAGATCTCCAACGATGTCGTATTTGCCGGAAATACGCATCTTGTAGACCTCGTAATTCTCCATCACGCGCTGCACGTAACTTCTTGTTTCCGTGTAGGGAATCCGTTCGATCCAGTCGACGACGGCGTCGATGTCCTTTCCGCGCGGGTCGCCGTATTTCGCGACCCACTGGCTGGCCCGGTTGGGACCGGCATTGTAGCCGGCGAAGGTCAGCACATAGGAGCCGTTGAAGCGGTCGAGCTGCTCGCCGAGGAAGGCCGAACCAAGCGTCGCGTTGTAACCGGCGTCGGTGGTCAGCCGTGTCTGCGAGAATTGCAAACCGGCCTTCTTCGCCAATTGCTTGGCGGTGCCCGGCATCAGCTGCAGCAGTCCGCGAGCGCCTGCGCTCGACACGGCACCGATGTTGAATTCGCTTTCCTGGCGGGCGATCGCATAGGCCAGCGCCTTGCCCGAGCCGGAAATGTTGGCCGAATCGGGAATGACGCCGAGCGGATGCGACAGTGCGCCGACATCGATGCCGCGCGCGCCAGCGATCTTGCCGACTTTCAGCGCCATGAAATGGTTGCCTTGCTTTTCCGCCAAGACGGCGAGCAGCGCCAGTTCGCCTGGGCTGGTCAACTGCCCGGCAAGGTCGCGATAGAGCGTTTCGGCATAGCGGTCGTAGCCCGCCTCCTGCAGCCGCTTGATGGCGCTGACGGCCTCGCGGCCGGCAAAATTCTGCCGGTCGGCTGCATCGGGCTGCGGGTAGGCAATGTTGAGCGCCTGCCGGCCGACGCGTTCGGCGGCAAGCTGGCCGTAAAATGTCGTGCCGTAGGCAGCGGCGCGCGCAAAATAGTCCTTGGCGCTGCCCGGGCCGCCGACTTCCGCCGCCCGGCCGAGCCAGTAGTAGGCGCGCGACAGCGTCATCGGTCCCTGGGCGAGGTCGGCGATGCGCGCAAAATGCGTTGCCGCGGTTTTCGGATCGTTCAGGCCACGCAGCGCATACCAACCGGCATGGAACTCGGCCTCCGCCGCATTGGTGGCGCTTTCGGCGGCATGCGTGGCGACGATCTGGTAGGCCGTCTTCATGTCGCCCTGGTCGACCAGTTCGCGCGACAACACCCGGCGCTCGACCCACCAGGCGTCCGGATCGACCAAAGCTTCGCGATCCGTCGGTGCCTGCATCACGACAGCCGCGGCGTCGGCAAAATTCTCTTTTTTGCGCAGATATTCGGCCTGCGCGAAGAAGTAGCCGGCTGAACGCTGCGCCGCCGGCACGGCCTTGAGCAGTTTCGGCGCATTCTTGTCGCCTCTGTCCGCCGCCGCCCAGGCGTCGGCAAGCTGCTGGGCACCGGCGAGGCCGGCGACGCGCTGCGCCGAATTCGCCCGATCGGCATAGAACATGCGCTCCATGCGAAAACGGTGGTCGGCGGCCGGAATCAGGCTGCCGAATTCCTTGAGCAGCGCCGCCTCGTCCTTGGCCTCCAGGATCGCGGTACGCCAGAACGGCGACAGCACCGAACGCGCCGCCTTGGCATTGCCCGACGCCACATAGGCGCGGGCGAGAACCATCACGCCTTCGAATGTCTGCGGCTGGCTGCCGTCGAACGCGGCAATGACGGTATCGGGGGCAGGGTTTTCGCGATAGAGCGCGCGCTCGCTGTTCTTGCGCAAGGCGACGGTGCCGGGCCAGGTGGGCAGCATCTTCGCGGCGGCGGCAATATCGCCGCTCGGAACCTTGTCACCGCCGTAGAGCGCGATCGCCCAGGCAAGGATATGCTTGTCGAGCGTGTGGCCGGGAAGGGCATCACGCACGGCGCGGGCGCCGGGAATGTCGCCAGCCGCCAGCGCATCCAGCCCGCTTTTCAACAGGGCGACGCTTGGCGAGGCGTCCTGTGGCGCCTCGGCCTGCAGGCCCGGCATCGGGATGGTCGAGGTGACCTGCACATCGACGCTGCCGCCGATCGCCATGCCCGGCATCAGCGCGAGCGTGGCGCCAAGCAGCGCGAAGAGGTGAGGCCGACTTGTCGGCATGGTCTTTTCGTCTTTCCTTGTCCTGGCATTCTACCAGCAGGCGCAGAGGCTTCGAAGCCTAAACTTAGGTCGTGAAGAGCCCGTAAACAAAGAGTTAGCGCGGTCGTTCGAATTGCGCTTGCTGGCACCATGGCAATGCTTGCCGCGCAACAATGTCGAGACTATGGTGCGCGGCTTCGCTTTCGGCTAGAAGGCGCGCACGATGAAACACCGATGCATGTCGCCTAAAAGTGGGTACCGGTTTTAGGGACATCGATATGCATGAACAAAGAAGTGCCAAGGAGTTGGACGACATGCTGAGAGGCTCGCTTACTGCGCTCGTGACACCGTTCGAAAAGAGCGGGCGTTTCGACGAGAAAGCCTTTCGCGCGTTCGTCGACTGGCAGATCGCCGAGGGCACGACGGGCTTGGTCCCCGTCGGCACCACTGGCGAGTCGCCGACGCTGTCGCATGACGAGCACCGCCATGTCGTCAAGGTCTGCATCGAGGTGGCCAAGGGCCGCGCACCGGTCGTCGCCGGCGCCGGCTCCAACAACACCGAGGAGGCGGTCGGGCTGGTGCAATATGCCGAGAAGGCCGGCGCCGACGCCGCACTCGTCGTCACGCCCTATTACAACAAGCCGACGCAACGCGGCCTCTACGCGCATTTCGCCGCCGTCGCCAGGGCAACCAGCCTGCCGATCATCATCTACAACATCCCGCCGCGCTCGGTCATCGACATGAGCCCGGAGACGATGGGCCAGCTGGTGCACGACTTCAAGAATATCATCGGCGTCAAGGATGCCACCGGCAAGGTCGAGCGGGTTTCCGAGCAGCGCGCCACGTGCGGCAAGGATTTCATCCAGCTTTCGGGCGAGGACGCTTCGGCGCTCGGCTTCAACGCGCATGGCGGCGTCGGCTGCATTTCGGTGACGTCGAATGTCGCGCCGCGGCTCTGCGCCGAATTCCAGGAAGCAACGCTTTCTGGCGACAGCGCCAAGGCGCTGGAGCTGCAGGACCGCCTGCTGCCGCTGCACAAGGCGATCTTCCTCGAGCCCGGCGTTTCCGGCGCGAAATATGCGCTGTCGAAGCTGGGCAAGGTCGAGAACGTGCTGCGTTCGCCGCTGATGACCGTCGAACAGTCGACCGCCGACAGGATCGATGCGGCGATGAAGCACGCCGGCTTGATAAACTAGGGATGAGGCGCCACCTCTCCACATCATGAATCAAGTCAGAAAAGCCGATCCCAACAACAAGACCGTTGCGGAAAACCGCAAGGCGCGGTTTTCCTATGAGGTGCTCGACACGATCGAGACCGGCCTGGTGCTGACCGGCACCGAGGTCAAGTCGCTGCGCCAGGGCCAGGCCAACATCCAGGACAGCTATGCCTCGGTCGAAGGCGGCGAGATCTGGCTGATCAATTCATACCTGCCGGAGTATCTGCAGGCCAACCGCTTCAACCACGAGCCCCGCCGCCGCCGCAAACTCCTGCTCAACAAGCGCGAGATGGCCAAGCTGGCACAGAGCGTCGACCGCGAAGGCATGACGCTGGTGCCGCTGAAGATCTATTTCAACGATCAGGGTCGCGCCAAGCTGCTGCTCGCCGTCGGYCGCGGCAAGAAATTGCACGACAAGCGAGAAACCGAGAAGCAGCGCGACTGGTCGCGCGAGAAGGGCAGGCTCTTAAAAGAGCGGGGGTAGGCAGGGGCCATTCGTTTGAAGAACCGGATCGTCCTTTTGGGTTTGGCCAGCCTGGTCCTGGTGTGTTTCATCGCTGCGGGCGGCTATCTCTATTTCAGGGCATTCTCGCCAGACCGCGGCAAATATCCGGTGCGGGGCATCGACGTCTCCCATCACCAGGGCCAGATCGACTGGCGCCGCGTTGCCGCCGCCGACGTCGCCTTTGCCGTCATCAAGGCGACCGAAGGTGGCGATCATGTCGACGATGCCTTCTCCACCAATCTGCGTGAGGCCCGCGCGGCCGGACTTGCCGTCGGCGCCTATCATTTCTTCACCTTCTGTCGGCCTGGTGCCGACCAGGCGAAGAATTTCATCTCGGTGGTGCCGCACGACCAGCCCTTGCTGCCGCCGGTCGTCGACATCGAGTTCGGCGGCAATTGCCCGCAGCGGCCAACACCCGAGCAACTGAACGCAGAACTTGCCGCGTTCCTCGCTCCAGTCGAGGCCGCGTTCGGCAAGCCGGCGATTGTCTATCTGACCGACGAGGCTGAGCAGGCCTATGCCGGGCGCATCCCCGCCCGGCCGCTCTGGCTTCGCTCGTTGCTGCTGCAGCCGGATCGCGGCGACTGGATCTACTGGCAGTACCACAACAAGGGACGCGTCGACGGCATCAACGGCGATGTCGACCTGAATGTGCTGCAGGGTGGTCCGGCCGTGTTGGGCGCACTGTCCGCGCCATCATCGGGATCGATCGTTCCGCAAGCCAAGTGATCTCCCAAGCCAAGTGATTTCCCAGGCCAAGTGATCCCCGGAAGCCATTCCGGGACCTCGCTCGTCGTCTCAAGCTGCAGCCTGGGAAGCCTCCGGCGCCAGCGTGACATTGGCATCGCCCCAGACTTTGAGCGCGGTGATCACCGGTTCCAGGCTTCTGCCGCGCGGCGTCAGGCTGTACTCCACTTTCGGCGGCACTTCAGGATAGATCTTGCGCGCAATCAGCCCATCGGCTTCCAGTTCGCGGAGCTGGTTGGTCAGCATGCGCTGCGTGCAGTTCGGAATGCGCCGGCGGATCTCGTTGAAGCGCATCGTGCCCTCGAACAGATGATAGAGCACGACGCCTTTCCACTTTCCGTCGATGTAGCGGAGTGTTCCCTCCACCGTGCAGCCGGGGCTGCAATCGAATCGCTCATGGCGAATGCGCGGCATGACGGTATCCTTTTCGACACTATGTGCTTTATATGTGCATTCTTGCGCTTCCGGCACATAATCCGCATCTCTGCTCTGAACAACACTCAAGAGCAATCGCGGAGACCAAAATGCGCGCCGTCGGCTATCAAATCCCAGCCCCCATCAGCGATGAGACCTCCCTGGTCGATATCGATTTGCCCAGGCCCGAGCCGAAAGGTCGTGACCTGCTGGTCGAGGTGAAGGCAATCTCGGTCAACCCGGTCGACACCAAGGTGCGGCAAAGCGCCAGACCCGAGGCCGGAGCATGGCG
>NZ_JBFULQ010000364.1:0-5809 GCF_054049815.1 Mesorhizobium sp. P5_C1
GATCACTCCCACCCTTATGCACTGCATCGGTCAGCCCCACCTGAACCTGAACGCATTTTTCTTGAGCGTAGGACTGCTTTGGTTCCATTGTTAGAACCAGTTTGCATTGATTTTTCGGAACCACGATGAAGACGAGTTTTCCAATCGACGGTATTGCGCTGGATCGCGGCAGTTCCGCCAACCTGCACAGGCAGCTCTACGTCCAGTTGCGCGGTCTGATCGAACGGCGTGTGCTGCCGAGCGGCCACGCGCTGCCCTCGACACGGGTCATGGCGCGTGATCTGCAGGTGGGCCGCAACACGGTGATTGCAGCTTGCGACCAGCTGGCGCTGGAGGGTTATCTGGCGATAAGGCCACGCCGGCCCTCGGTGGTCATGGATCTGCCGACCCGTTCGACCGCGGCGGAGCATGTATCGGTCGAGGGTGAGAATCCGATATCATTGCGCGGGCAGGCCATGCTCGCCCAACCCTATCATCACGGCCGACCCGGCATGCTCGCATTTCATCCCGGCATGCCGGACCCGGATAATTTTCCGTTCAACACCTGGTCGAAACTGCTCAGCCGCCGCGCAAAATTTGCGCATATCGACCTTTTCGGGACCTATCACGTCAAAGGCTATCCACCTCTTTGCGAGGCTATCGCTCGCTATCTCACCGCGTCGCGGGGCGTTCAGTGCACCGCCGAGCAGATCGTCGTGACCAATGGCGCGCAGTCGGCGTTCGATCTCCTGGCCCGGCTGCTGATCGACGAAGGCGACACGGTGTGGATGGAGGAGCCGGGATACTACGGGGCGGGTTCGGCTTTCGTCTCGGCTGGGGCGAAACTGGCGCCGCTGCGCGTGGGCAATGCAGGCTGGAACCTCGATCCGCCTCCTGTCATTCCGCGCATGATTTTCGTGACGCCCTCCTGCCACCATCCGCTCGGCATAACCATGCCGATGGAACAGCGGCTCAATCTCCTGCACATGGCCGAGACCTGGCGGTCATGGATCATCGAGGACGACTACGATGGCGAATACCGTTTTCAGGGGCAACCTATACCGGCGCTGCAGGGCATCGGCGCGTCGAACCGCGTGGTCTATGTCGGTACCTTCGCGAAAATCCTGTTTCCGGCCATGCGCCTCGGCTTTCTGGTGGCGCCCAAGGCGATAGACCACACAATCGTCTCGGCGCTGAGCGTGACCGGCCAGTTCGCCCCATTGCTTGCCCAGGCAGCACTGGCGGACTTCATGAACGAGGGGCACTTTACCCGCCATCTGAGGCGCATGCGACGCCTCTATGCGGACAGGCGGCAGTTCTTCCTAGAGAGCGCTCAAAGGCATCTCGGAGAATGGCTGGATTTTCATTCAACCGAATCCGGCATCCAGGTTGTCGGCATTTTCCGCGATAGATGTAACGACGCGGCGATTGCCGAGGCGTTGCTCCATCAGGGGATCAACGTCTCGGCCCTATCGATCCAGTACCGTCACGGCTCGGAACAAAACGGGCTTGTCATGGGTTTTGCGGCTGCCGATGCGCAGACAACCGAAAAGACGATGCAAAAATTTCGAGCCGTGCTGCAAGCCCATTTCGGCTAGACTCCAAAGATCACGCCGTCTGCAACTCCCGGCGCGGCAGCGGCGGGAAGGCGATCGCGATGCCGACCGCGCCTAGGCCGATGATGGCCGAGCCGATGAACAGCCAGGAATAGTTGGCATAGGCATCGAACACCATGCCGCCGGCCAGCGGACCGAGCGCCATGCCGAGGCTGGACAGCATGGTCGCGGCGCCGAACACGGTGCCCAGGATGCGCTGGCCGAAATACTCGCGCGCCAGCACCGCATAGAGCGGCATCACGCCGCCATAGGTGGCGCCGAAGATGACGGCCAGCATGTAGAACTGCTCGAGCTGGCTGATGCTGAGATAGGCGGCAATGACGATCGCCTGGATTGCCAGGCCCGCGATCAGCACCGGCTTGACGCCGAGCCGATCGGCAAGCACGCCGTAGAGAAGCCGCCCGCCAAGCCCAGCCAGGCCCTCAACGCTGTAGATCGAGACCGCCGCCATGGGCGCCACGCCGCATAGCATGGCATAGCTGACCATATGGAAGATCGGCCCGGAATGGGCAGCACAGCAGGCAAAGAAGGTCAGCCCGAGCACGATGAATTGTGGTGAGCGCAGCGCCTGGCCGGCCGTCAGGCCGGCGCCTTCGGCAACCGGTGCGGAACCGATATCGGCCACGGCTGGCTTCGGCGGCTGGCGGACCAGCAGCACGACCGGCAACAGCAGCACCCATGCGGTGATGCCGATGTCGAACATGGCCGTGCGCCATTCATAGGCCGAGATCAGCCAACGGGCGAAGGGCGAGATCGTCATCGGTGCCACGCCCATGCCGGCCGAGACCAGCGAGACGGCAAGGCTGCGGTTGGTGTCGAACCAGCCTGATGTCAGCGCGATCATCGGCGCGAAGAAGGCGCTGGCCGCGAGGCCGACCAACACGCCATAGGTGATCTGGAAGGTCAGCAGCGAGCCGGCGCGGCTGGCCAGTACCAGTGCCAGCCCGAGCAGCACCGCGCCGATTGTCACGACGATGCGGGCGCCAAAACGGTCGGACAGGGCGCCCCAGGCGAAGCCGCCAAGGCCCATCACCAGGAAGTTGAGGGTCATGGCGCTCGAAATGCCGGCGCGCGACCAGCCGGTGTCGATCGCCATCGGCTCGAGGAAGATCGCCAGCGAAAACATCGTGCCGATGGCGACACAGGACATCAGCGCGCCAGCCGCGACGATGACCCAACGATAGGAAAGGCTCATATTTTTCTCCCATGCCAGAGCGCAGCGCAGCGCGCTGCTTGCGTCCGAAGGACGCTGGCACGGATATCGATCCTACAATCCGGTTGCATTTTTTATCCAGTCTAACTGGCGCCTTTTCCGGTCGCCCCGGCCGCTTTCTACAGGCGGCGTGTCACGCTCCCAGAACCGCTTCACACTTTTGGGCGACATGGTTTTTGGACGCATGTCGTGGTCCCAAAACCGCTTCACACTCTTGGGTGACATGCGTCATAGCGGCAGTTCGGATGTGTATTTGATCGTCTGGCTGGGGACGTCGGTCTTGACGTTCTGCACACCCTTGATGCGGCTCAGATGCTCCGACTGGAAGCGGCGGTAGTCGTCGATGCCGGCCGCCACCACGCGCACCAGGGCATCGCAATCGCCGAGCATCAGATAGCATTCCATCACCTGCGGCAGCTTGGCCACTTCGGTTGCGAAATGCTCGATCGTGTCCTCGTCCTGCTGCTTCAGCCAGATGCGGGTGAAGAAGGTCAGCCCCTTGCCGATGCTGGCTGGGTTGAGCACGGCGACGTAGCGGTCGATGACGCCGGCCTCCTCCAGCAGCTTCACGCGCCGCAGGCAAGGCGATGGCGACAGCCCGACCTCGTTGGCCAGATCATTGTTGGCCATGCGGCCGTCGCGTTGCAGTGCCCGCAGGATGCGTTTGTCGATCTCATCGAGCTTCATGGCTACGGATTCCATTTCTCTGGTGATTTGCGGCACTCAATGCCAAAGATAGATGAAATACAACAATCTTCGCAACCAAATTGCTGGACGGTATCGGTATATTTGCCGCCGACATCACTGATTTCAAACGCAATTGGAAGCGGCGGCCGCGAGGCCGACCGATGGCAAAACATGAGCATTTCACAGGCAGTCGAGGCGGCAGGCGATGGTTCGACGTCCGAGTTCCGCCGTGGCGTGGCGTCATGCGCGCCGGTGTTGTTCGGCACCATCCCCTATGCGCTGGTGCTCGGCGCCCAGGCCACCCAGAAAGGCTTGAGCGTCGTCGAACTCTCGGCAATGACAGGGCTGAATTTTGCCGGCGGCTCGGAATTCGCGGCGATCCAGCTGTGGACGTCGCCGCCACACATCCTGCTCATCGTCGCCATCACCTTCCTGGTCAACAGCCGGCACCTGCTGATGGGGGCTGCATTGGCGCCGTTCCTGCGTCACCTGCCGCCGCGCAAGATGTTTCCGGCGCTGTTCTTCCTATGCGACGAGAGCTGGGCGCTCGGGCTTGCCGACGCCAGGCAGCGCGCCGCGGCTGGTATCACGCCAGCCTTCAGCCCGCGCTACTATATGGGCGCGGCACTGGCGATGTATCTCACCTGGGTGGCCTTCACCACGCTGGGTGCCTTGCTCGGCCCGATGCTGGGCCATGTCGAGACCTATGGTTTCGACATGGCGTTTCCGGCGGTCTTCCTGGTGTTGATGCGTGGCATGTGGAAGGGCGTGGCCGCCGCGCGGCCCTGGCTGGTCAGCCTTGTCGTCGCGGCGCTGACCTATCTCATGGTTCCCGGCGCCTGGTATGTCGCGGCGGGTGCGGTGTCGGGGCTGGTCTCGGCCTGGTTCTTCTGGAGAGAAACATGATCGACGCGACGACCCTTTTCACCATCGTGCTGATGGCCGGCGTCACCTATCTGACCCGGATCGGCGGCTATCTCGTGCTGCGCAACCGCACGCTCAGCGTCCGTGCCACGGCGGTGATGGAGGCTGCACCCGGCTGCGTTCTGATCTCGGTGATCGCACCGGCCTTCGTGTCGAGGAACCCGGCTGACCTTCTGGCGCTGGCCATCACTTTTGTCGCCGCAACACGGTTCTCCATGCTGCCGACCGTGCTGATCGGGGTCGCCTCGGCGGGCATTCTGAGGCATCTGATCGGCTAGGACAAAAAGGGCAGGCGCCGGCGCCTGCCTTTTCTCATCGGTGGCAATGTAGCCGCCGCGATCTATTGGATCGTGGACGTGATGCGCCGACCCTCGGCGTTGAACAGATGGAGCTGTGTCAGGTCCGGGGCCAGGAAAACCTGCTGACCCGGCATCACGCGGATCCGCTCGCGCAGCAGCGCGCTCAGCGTGTTGTTGCCGGCTTTGGCAATGACAAGGGTTTCCGAGCCGGTCGGCTCGACCACTTCGACAACTGCCGGCACGCCGCTGTCGGAAAGCCTGAGATGTTCGGGCCGGATGCCCCAGGCGACGGCGCTTTCGGTCTGTTCCGGCACAGGCAGCGGGAAGACGATGCCGTCGCCAGTGGTGAAGCCGTCGGCGGTGCTGCGCCCTTGCAGGATGTTCATCGCCGGCGAGCCGATGAACTGGGCTACGAACAGGTTGGCCGGCCGGTCGTAGAGGTCGAGCGGGGCGCCGACCTGTTCGACGATACCGCCATTCATGACGACGATCTTGTCGGCCATGGTCATGGCTTCGACCTGGTCGTGAGTGACATAGACGATGGTGGTTCCCAGGCGCTGGTGCAGCGCCTTGATTTCGGTGCGCATCTGCACACGCAGCTTGGCGTCGAGGTTGGAGAGCGGCTCGTCGAACAGGAAGACCTTCGGCTCGCGCACGATGGCGCGGCCCATGGCGACACGCTGGCGCTGGCCACCGGAAAGCTGGCGCGGATAACGCTCAAGCAGATCCTGCAGGCCCAGGATTGTCGCGGCGCGCGCAATCTTGTCGTCGATCTCGCGCTTGTTTTCCTTCTTCAGCGTCAAGGCGAAAGCCATGTTCTCGCGCACGGTCATATGCGGGTAGAGCGCATAGTTCTGGAACACCATGGCGATGTCGCGCGATTTCGGCGCGATGTCGTTGATGACCTCGCCTTCGAGCGCGATCTCGCCGGTGCTGATGTCCTCCAGCCCGGCGATCATCCTCAGTAAGGTCGACTTGCCGCAACCGGATGGGCCGACGAGGGTGACGAATTCGCCCGAAGCAATGTCCACCGACACGCCGTGGATGACCTTCGCCTTGCCGTAGGCCTTCTCGACATCGGTGATGGAAAG
>NZ_JBFULQ010000365.1:0-5804 GCF_054049815.1 Mesorhizobium sp. P5_C1
AGAGCAAGGTACGAGCAAGTCGACAGGGCGCAGCATGACACTCTATCGGGCCAATCCGAAGCACGGCGTCGCCTGGATCACGGGCGGCAGCAGCGGCATTGGCCGTTCGCTGGCCAGGGATCTTGCGGCCCAAGGCTATACCGTCGCGGTGACGGCGCTCGACGACGATCCGATCGACACGCTTGTCGTCGAGACCGCGCAGATGCCGGGCAGTGTCACGGCCTTTCCCTGTGATGTCACCGACGAGCCGCGCATGGCAAGGACGGTCGCCACGATCGAGAAGGAACTCGGGCCTATCGTGCTCGCCGTCTTCAATGCCGGGAACTACATTTCGACGCCGGGTGAGAATCTTGTCGTCAACGACTTTCGCCGGTCCTTCGATGTCAACTATTTCGGCATCATCAACGGCCTGGTGCCGGTCATCCAGCGCATGCGTGTGCGGGCACGCGGCCATGTCGTGCTGGTCGGCTCGGTCACCGCCTATTTCGGCTGGCCGACCACGGCCGCCTATGGCGGCACCAAGGCGGCGATCAACATCCTGGCCGAGTCGCTGAAATACGACTTCGACAAGATGAATGTGCGTGTCCAGGTGATCAACCCGGGCTTCATCGACACCGCTCTTACAGAGAAGAACATGCTGCCGATGCCGGGGCTGATGCCAGTCAGCCGCGCGACGCGCCGCATGGCGCGGGGCATCAAGTCCGGCGGCTTCGAAGTCACCTTCCCGCGCCGGCTGAGCTGGCCCCTGAAAGTGCTCAGCCTGCTGCCGAGGCCGCTGTGCAGAGGGGTGATCGGCCTGATGACCAACTGGAAGGCGCGGCCGCTGCACTACGACCGGAAGCCCCAAAGCGAATAGAACGCCATCGAGATTGGCAGGCTCCCTCTCCGGGGCATGGCGTTGCCCGATAGTGACCGCCGCCATAGGTTGAGAAATTGTTCTTTGGAGTCTGCGATGGGGCGACGGATCGTGCTTGCTGTGCTTGGCCTTGTCGTTGTCCTCGCACTGGCTTTCGTGCTTGGCCCGCGCGTACCCGTCGACACCACGATCCGTTTCGATCCCTCGGTCATCGGCGACGATCCGCAGGCCTATGTGGCGAAGACAGAGGGCGCCATACCCGGAATCCGTGACGGGCTGGAGAAAGAGATCGTCTGGGCCAATCCGATGGTGCATGCCAGGACGCCGCTGTCGATTGTCTATATCCACGGCTTTTCCGCATCGAAGGGCGAGGTCCGCCCGCTGTCGGACGAGGTGGCCGACCAGCTCGACGCCAATCTGTTCTACACCCGCCTTACCGGTCACGGGCAGGACGGCGCGGCGATGACGCAAGGCAGCGTCAATGCCTGGATCAACGACTATGAGGAGGCGCTCGCCATCGGCAGGGCGATTGGCGACAAGGTGATCGTCATCTCGACCTCGACAGGCGGCTCGCTGGCGACATGGGCTGCAACGCAGCCGGGCGCATCGGACGGGGTGGCGGCGATCGCGTTCATCTCGCCGAATTTCGGCGTCAGGGCGTCCGGCGCCGAACTGCTGACCATGCCCTGGGGCAAGCAGATTGCCGAGCTTGTCGGCGGCAAGGAACGCAGCTTTCCGACCCGTAACGCCCTGCACGAAAAATTCTGGACGCACAAATATCCGATGGCCGCGACACTGCCGATGGCGGCGCTGACGGAGCTCGCCTACGCAGCGCCGGTGGAAAAGGCGACCATCCCTGCCCTGTTCATCTTTTCCGATTCCGACAGGGTGGTGCGCGAGGACCGCACCCGCGAAATCGCCGGGCGCTGGGGCGCGCCGCATGAACTAGTGCCGGTCGACGACACTGGCGATCCCGACCACCACGTCATCGCCGGCGACGCGCTGTCGCCTTCGACCACGGCCTATCTCGCGCAAAGGATTGCCGTCTGGGTCGAGGCGGTGGCCAAATAGGCTCCTGACGAAAAAAGGGCGACCGAAGTATCGCTTCGGCCGCCCTTTCCTTGTCAGTCACGGCAATCAGCCAGCCCAGGCTTGACCGATTACAACGCGGTCTGGCTTACGCAGCCCGCGCCGCCGGACGCTTGCCGCCGAAGCGGCGCTTGTTGTTGCCCTTGAAAGGCTTGGCGCCTTCCGGCTTACGCTCGCCAGCGAAGGCCGGCTTGTCGCCGAAGCGCTTCTTGCCGAAGCCGTTGCCCTTGTTCTCACCACCCGGCCGCCTGCCGTCACGACGACCATTGCGGTCGTTGCGGTCATTGGCGGGCTCGAAGCGCTCGTTCTTTTCAGCCGGATTGCGCAGCGGATCAGGGCTGCCGAGATGGTCGGCAACGATCGGCAGCTTGGTGCGGATGATGCGCTCGACCTGACGCAGCTTGCTGTTCTCCGAAGGATCGCAAAGCGTGATGGCAATGCCGTCCATGCCGTTGCGGCCGGTCCGGCCGATGCGATGGACATAGCTTTCGGCTTCGTCCGGCAGGTCGAAATTCACGACATGGCTGATGCCGGGCACATCGATGCCGCGCGCCGCAATGTCGGTCGCCACCAGAATGCGCACCGAGCCCTCACGGAAATCGTTCAGCGCCTTCTGACGGGCGTTCTGCGACTTGTTGCCGTGGATGACGGCGGCCTTGAAGCCGTCGCGCTCGAGGTCCTTGGTCACCCTGTCGGCACCGTGCTTGGTGCGCGAAAAGATGATGACGGACTTCATCGCCTCGTCGGCGAGCATCGTCGACAGCACCTGGCGCTTCTGCTTGGTGCGGGCAAAGACGACGCCCTGCACGATCTCGGCGGCCGCGGTGCTTTGCGGCGCGACTTCGACGCGGATCGGGTTCTTCAGCAGACCCTTGGCCAGGTCGGCGATTTCATTGGGCATCGTCGCGGAGAACAGCACCGTCTGACGGTCGGGCGCGGTCGCCTTGGCGATGCGCTTGACGTCGTTGATGAAGCCCATGTCGAGCATGCGGTCGCCCTCGTCCAGCACCAGCCACTTGGTGTCGGCAAGCATGAGGTCGCCTTCGCGCACCAGATCGGTCAGGCGACCGGGCGTTGCGATCAGGATGTCGACGCCGGGCGCGACCTTCTTCACCTGGCTGAAGCGCGAGACGCCACCCAGCACAAGTGCGGTCGAGACATGCGCGCCCTTGGCGAGGATCTTGATGGTGTCCTCGATCTGCACGGCAAGTTCGCGCGTCGGCGCCAGGATCAGCGCACGCGCCGTCTTCGGCCGGCGCTTGGTGCCGAGAGCGATGATCTTCGACAGGATGGGCAGCGCGAAGGCAGCCGTCTTGCCGGAACCAGTCTGGGCGATGCCGAAAATGTCACGGCCTTCCATCTGCGGCGGGATCGCCTGCGCCTGGATCGGCTTCGGATCGGTAAAGCCGGCGGCATGGGTCGCCTTGAGCAGCGCACCCGTAATTCCCAGTGCTGCGAAACCGGAGAGTTCCCCAGTTTTATCAGCAAGCAAAGTGTTTTCGTTGGTCAAAATATTCTTCTTTCACGCGGCCTCTGGCCGCAAACATCAATGGCGGCAGGGCGCAACCTGCCGTCGGATAAATTGTCATGGAACGACAAGGCGGGCGGACGGTTTCGTCCACTCGGCTGCGCTGTCGTGCCCGCAGGCATCATGCCACGGGGCTTTTTCGCCACTTTGTGATTTACCGGAAAGAGGGGCCGATATACCGGAAAGAGGGAAAACAGACGCAACCAGTCTCATTTGTCGAGAAGGCCGGATTGTTCCCGGCCCAAGCGCCTATGTCGCCGCATATGGCCCAGTTCGCGGTCAAATGCAAGGGCCGTCATGCTGCAGCGCAACAAAACCACGGCGCAAGCGGTCCTTGCGCTCGCCCGCCCGCACGATTACCACGAAATGCCGCTGGCTTGGGAGGTAACCGATGAAGGACGTGCTGAAAGAACTCGAGCGCCGCCGTGACATCGCCCGCATGGGCGGCGGCCAGGCCCGCATCGATGCACAGCACAAGAAGGGCAAACTCACCGCGCGCGAACGCATCGAGGTGTTTCTCGACGAGGGCTCGTTCGAGGAGTTCGACATGTATGTCGAACACCGCTCGACCGATTTCGGCATGGAGAAGACCAAGATCGCCGGCGACGGTGTGGTCACCGGCTGGGGCACCGTCAACGGCCGCCCGGTCTATCTCTTCGCCAAGGACTTCACCGTGTTTGGCGGTTCGCTGTCGGAAGCGCATGCCGAAAAGGTCATCAAGGTGCAGGAGATGGCGCTGCGCAACCGCGCGCCGATCATCGGCCTCTACGATGCCGGCGGAGCGCGTATCCAGGAAGGCGTGGCCGCACTGGGCGGCTATGCCGAGATCTTTCAGCGCAACGTGCTCGCCTCCGGTGTCATTCCGCAGATTTCGCTGATCATGGGCCCCTGCGCCGGCGGGGACGTCTATTCGCCGGCGATGACCGACTTCATCTTCATGGTGCGCGACACCTCCTACATGTTCGTCACCGGACCGGATGTGGTGAAGACCGTCACCAACGAGACGGTGACCGCCGAGAGCCTTGGCGGTGCCTCGGTGCACACGACGAAATCCTCGATCGCCGACGGCGCCTATGACAATGACGTCGAGGCGCTGCTGCAGATGCGCCGGCTGGTCGACCTGCTGCCCGCCTCCAACACATCGGAGCTTCCGGAGATCGAATGCTATCAGTCGGTGACCGACCATGATCAGTCGCTCGACCGGCTGATTCCCGACAACGCCAACAAGCCGTACGACATCAAGGAGTTGATCCTTAAAGTTGCCGACGAAGGCGACTTCTTCGAGATCCAGCAGAATTTCGCCAAGAACATCGTCACCGGGTTCGGACGGGTCGAGGGCCGCACCGTCGGCTTCGTCGCCAACCAGCCGATGGTGCTGGCCGGCGTGCTCGATTCAGACGCCAGCCGCAAGGCGGCGCGTTTCGTGCGCTTCTGCGATTGCTTCTCAATCCCGATCGTCACCTTCGTCGATGTTCCGGGCTTCCTGCCCGGCACGGCGCAGGAATATGGCGGGCTGATCAAGCATGGGGCGAAACTCCTGTTCGCTTATGCCGAGGCCACCGTGCCGAAGATCACCGTCATCACCCGCAAGGCGTATGGCGGCGCCTATGACGTGATGGCGTCAAAGCATCTGCGCGGCGACATGAACTATGCCTGGCCGACGGCGCAGATCGCCGTGATGGGCGCCAGGGGCGCGGTCGAGATCATCTACCGCAAGGACATCGGTGATGCAGAAAAGATCGCAGCCCATACAAAGGCTTACGAAGATCGCTTCCTGTCGCCCTTCGTCGCCGCCGAGCGCGGCTATGTCGATGAGGTGATCATGCCGCACTCGACCCGTCGCCGCATCGCGCGCGCGCTCCGGATGCTGCGCAACAAGGACATGCAAAACCCCTGGAAGAAGCACGACAACATCCCGCTGTGAGGCGCTGATGTCGCGTCTGGTCCTTTCTATGGGAACGAGCTTCGGCAGGTTTGCCATCCTGCTTTTTGCCCTACCGCTTTTCTGCCCTGTGCTGCTGTGGCTGTTGTTGCTTGACCGACAGCCGCTCGCGGTTGTCGCAGGCGGTGTTGTCGCCATACCGGCCGCAATGCTGGCTTTTGTTCTGTTGATCGGAGCATTGTTCGCCGGCTTTCGGTCCAGCCAGGTACAAGGCATCTCCCAGCATTCGGCCCCCAAATTATGGGCTGTGTGGGAAGGTGTTGCTGGCAAATATCGTGCCGGTCGAACAACGATTGTGCTGAGCGACAACCTCAACGCCAGTATAGGGGAAGAGCGTCCGTTTCTCGGCCTGCTTGGTCGTCGGGTGATCTTGACGGTCGGTATTCCGT
>NZ_JBFULQ010000366.1:0-5800 GCF_054049815.1 Mesorhizobium sp. P5_C1
TGGCCTTCCTGACTTCGCTGGACGAGTCTGTGATTTCGATCTTCGTCGCCAGCGGTCAAAACAGCACGCTGCCGAAACTCATGTTCATATCTCTGCGCGATCAGATCGACCCGACCATTGCGGCGATCTCGACCTTGTGGACGGCCATCGTCGTGGTCGCCGTCCTGATCGTGAGCCTTCGCCAAAAATCCTGACCGAGACTGGAAACATGCCTGCAAATCATCACGTGGCCGGTGCTCCGGCGGATCAGTCAACGGACATCCCTCAGGTAGGGTTGGCCATCATCACCGGCTCGGCAAACTGGGGGCTTGCCTTCCCGGAAGATGTCGCATTCGAGGGTGTGCGCACCTTGCGGCGCGACATGAGTTTTGAAACGCCTTTCGGTCGTTCTGACAACTGGAAGCTTCTCGAATTCGATGCGTCGATTACCGTCGAGTGCAAAACCAAACATGCCCTGTGCATGTATTCGCACGGCAATCCCCGCGACCATATCGATCATTCCTGTCATCGCCGCGCGTTCTGGGTCTTGATGAAAGCGGGTGTAAGGCAAGTGCTGGCCTGCTCGACTGTTGGCGCCGTCAACAAGGCGATCCAGCCCGGCGACATGGTGGTGAACGCTGATATCATCGAACTGTCGCAGACCCCGTTTTCACTGCTGCCCGGCCGCCAGAGCTTCGACTGCTCGGGCAAGCAGATCGTATGTCCAAGATGTGCGGCATTGTTGGCCGAGACCGCCCGGCGCCATTGGCCAGCCGAATGCCGGGTCCATGGCATCGAGCAGCAGTTGGTCGCTGCCCACTGCTACGGGCCGCGACTGACAACTCCCGCCGAAGCTCTGGCGTATCGAAACATGGGGGCGGACGTGCTCAACCACTCGATCGCTCCAGAGGCGACCTTGTCGCGCGAGATTGGCGCGTGTTTCGTGCCTCTTGCGTTCGTCACGGCGGGCTTCAACGACTATATGGACCGCAATCGCCAGAAATTGCTGCAGGAGGATGTGTTACCGAGCCTCTCCATGACAGCCTCGCGTGTGGCGCTGGAGACCGCGGCACGACTTCCGGCCAATCCGGAATGCTCTTGCCAGAGCTTGAAGTCGCCTCAACCGGCAGAGCGTTCTACTCGGTTCTGAAGCAGCGATGGTGTCTGGATTAGTCACCCACGACGCAGCTCGCATCGAACTGAGAGTTCGCATTTGGACGCCCTTGCTCGCAGCGTCCAGTCCGCTTCCGTCCCCATTTCAGACTACGAGTCATGCTTCACATCGCATATCGATAAGCCTCAGGCCTTGGTGCCGATCGGGTGCCGGCAGTCTGGTCTATTGGCGGTGCTGCATTTCCCTGATGACGATGTCTCCGTCCACGACGATCGGCTCGTCATCCAGGAAAAGACTGCAGCCACGCATCGGAATGTCGAGGTGGCAGGCGGTGTCGTTGGGACCGCCGAGTTCGTTGTTCGGGCCCGTCGAAAACATTACATTGCCGTAGAAGGAGCGCAGCTCCATGCCCATGCCGCCGGGAAACTGCGTCAGGCCGTGCCACTGCGCCCGGTGGTCGAGCCCCCAGCCGACATGGCTCATGCCCATCCCACGCGGGTCTTTGAACTCCCCCATGTAGGATTTGATCAGCTCGGCCTCAAGCCCGCCGCGGATGTCTTGAACGAAGCCTTTTTCGATCGTGTAGATGACCGGTTCGCGCACGTAGGTGTTGAATGGCAAAAGCACGTCGCCAGGCGCCAGCACGATCTTGCCGTCGACGCCATCATCCGCGCCGCCGGTGAAGACGAAAGCCGCCGGCCAGTGGTCCCAGCGCCCGGGCTGGTCGGTGTAGCCGTATTCGCCAACCGTCGGGTAGACGCCGAGCTTGTAGATCACGTCGGTGCCATGGCGGGAGGTGATGCGCATGGTCTTGGCCTTCGACAGGATCGCCTCGCCGACTTCGACGCGCTCGCGCAATTCCTTGGTGGGCAGAAGTCGGGCAAGCAGGGGCGCTGGTTCGACGGCGGTCAGCACGCGTGCGCCGGCCGCCTGGATTGCCATCTGCTCCGGGCTGAAAAGAAGGAAGATGAGGTCGACGACCATGTCGGCTTGCTTCAGCGCTTCGACCGCTTCCGGGTTGGCCGCCAGCCCGGTTTCGCCAACGGCCCAGGCGCCATTGCCGGGGAGCGGCGCGGGAAGACGCATGTGATACATGCGCGCGCCCAGGCGCTGGCCAGCGGCTAAGAAGGCGTCGGCATAGTCGAGGCGCTCGCCGCCCTGCGACAAAACGATAACCTTCTCGCCCTCGTGCACCCCGCTGAGCGTGAGCTGGTGCAGGCAGATTTCAGTCAGAACGTTGCGATCCATCGAGCGATCTCCTTCGCAATGCGGGCGGCGTTGCGGCCCTGTTCAGCTAGTTTCGGGCATGCATTCTGGTTCGGGCGGCGTGCGTCGGCCGGCGTGTCCGATTTCGCCGAGCGCCTCCTTGAGGCTGACGACGTCGCCATACTTGGCATCGATGTCGAACAGGTTGGCTTCGTGCGGCCCGGCGTGCCGGTCGCCGACGCAATCCCTGATCACGATGGTTCGGAAGCCGTGCTGGACCGCGTCCACGGCGCTTGCCCGGATGCAGCCGCTGGTCGAGCAGCCGGCGAGTATGACCGTGTCGATGCCATCGGCGTGCAGCATCGGCGCGAGGCTGGTGCCGAAGAAGGCGCTGGCATACTGCTTGGTGACGACCAGTTCGCCCGGCAACGGTTCGACGCCGTCGCAGAATTCGGCCAGCGGACTGCCGGGGACCAGAGCCGCCATCACAGGCGCCTTCTTCACCCAGATCCCGCCATCGGCGCAGTTGGGCGCGCGGTAGAGGATGTTGGTGTGGATCACCGGTATGCGGGCCTGGCGCGCTGCGGCCAGTAGCGCGGGCGTGTGTGCGACGGCCTCCACCACGCCCTGCGCGAAGAGCGGTGCGCCGGGGGTCGTGTAGGCCTTCATGAAGTCGATCACCAGCAGCGCCGGCCTGCGCCCGAAGCCGATGCGGTGACCCCAGACGCCGCTGTAGTTGTCGGCTGCCGCCTGTGTAGCGGCGTCTATGGGAATTGCCGGCTGGGTCATGGGCGCGTCCCTCAGTACGCGCCGGAAAGCAGCGCGCCGGCGCCTGGAACGACCGGCTCCAGGCCGAGCGCCTTCAGCAGGCCGTATGTTGTGGCGACCGCCGCCGTCAGCACCGGCTTTCCGGTAAGGGCTTCGACCTTGGCGATGACGGGCAGCGACGGCATCTGCACACAAGCCGACAGCACGACCACGTCGACACCTTCGAGGTTCATGCTGGCAACGATGCCGGGCAGGTTTTCCGGGTCATGCCGCGCCACGTCGAGGTTGTCGGGGATCTCCAGCGCGCGCCAGTCGACGACTTCGAAACCTTCCTCGCGGATGTAGTTTACCACGAGTTCGGTCAGCGGCCGCATATAGGGCGCCACGACGGCAATGCGCCTGGCCTTCAGCACCTTGAGGCCGTCGATCAGGGCGCCAGCGCTGGTGACGACCGGGATGTCCGCACCATTCTCCTGCGTGCGGCCGCGCAGCCGCGCCTCCGACTGCCGGTGATAGCCAAGTCCCATCGCCATGATGGCGACAAGGCAGGCATAGCCCAGCACATCGACGCGGGCATCCGAGAGCTCGGCGGCACAGCGGTCGGACTCGCCGTCCATGGCGGCGAGTTCTTCCTTGCTGACGGTTTTCATGCGCATGCGGCTCGAATGGAAGGTGAAGCGCTCGGGCCGGATGCCTTGGCGCGCCAAAAGCATCGCCGGGATCTCGGTTTCCATCGTTGTGTTGGAACTCGGCACGATCTGGCCGATCCGGAACGGTTTCGTGGTCATGCCGCTTTCTTCGCTGCCAGAGCGGTTCCGAGCAGCCGGTCAGCCGCGGCCAAAAACCCTTCGAGATTGTCCCAGGGGATCATGTGTCCGGCATCGGACACGCGCTCGATGCGGATGCCCGGATTGAGGGACTGAATTTCCGCTTCGTCGGCAGGTTCGATGACGCCGCCGCGCGTCGCCACCATCAGGCCAGCGGCGACGGGAAGACCGGGCAGATCGCGGTGGATGTTGTCGGTATGAAAGCCTTCGAAGGCCGTCACGATGGCGGGCTCAAAGCAGGTGTGCAGCCACTGGGCCCGAAGCGCGAGCTGCTCATGGCTCCAGCTGGGGCAGAAGGTGCGCATAGCTTCGGCGTCCATGCCACTTTCCGCCTGTCGTATCGAATCCACATACCAGGCAAGCTTCGAAGGGTAAGGGCGGCGCCCCGGACCCGAGACGGGCGGGTCGACCAGCAGCAGCCGTGCCATGCCGGCGGGGTTGCGGGTCGCCGCGCGGATCGCGACGCGCGCGCCCATGGAATGGCCGAGCACCGTCACATTGGAAAGGCCGAGCGCCGCGATGAAACCCGAGAGGTCGTCGGCCAGGCTGTCGAGGCCGTAGTCGAGGTTCGGGCCGGATTGCGACAGGCCGCGGCCGCGTACATCGAGGACGTAAACGTCGAATTCGCGGGCGAGCCTTTCGGCGACGAAACCCCAGGTCACGCCCGGGCTGGTGATGCCCGGCACCAGCACAAGCGAAGATCCCGTGCCGAGATAGTGCAAATAGTGTTGGCGGATGCCGTTGGCGGCGACATTGGCGCCTGTAACCGCTGCCGCTTTCATTGCGCCGCCTCCCTGCTCTGCAGCGGCGCCTGATAGACGTCGTAGCCGAACACCCAGGCCGGGTCTTCCTGGTTGCGCAGCCAGGTGTTGGCATTGGATACCGCCTGCACGCGCGAGGCACGATCCCTGCGGTTTGCTTCGTAGAGGGCGAAGGCCGATGCGTAATCGCTGCCCCCGGTTTCGCCGAGACAACGCGCCAGCATGGCCGCGTCTTCGATAGCCATGGCCGCGCCCTGCGCCATATGTGGCTTCATCGGATGGCAGGCATCGCCGAGCAGCACCATCCGCCCCTCACTCCACACCGGCAGCGGTTTGCGATTGAGCAGCGGCCATTTGGTCACCTCGTCGCTGGCGTCGATCAGCGAGTCCACCACCGGATGGCAACCGGCAAAAGCTTGCCGCATTTCTTCGCGGCTAGACGGCACGAAGGCGCCATCGAAGTCCCAGGCCGGATGCGGCACGCCGGTGACATAGTAATACTCACTGCGGTCCGCGGTGGTGTGGTAGACCATCATGTGGCGGTCTTCGAACCACCATTTCACGCAATCTTCGAAGTCGAGGCCGTAGCGGCTCAGCTTGTCGAACGAAATCACCGCTCGGTGGGCGACCCAGCCGCTGTAGTTCGGCTTCTCCTCGCCGAGCAGAGCTTCACGGACCTTCGAATTGATGCCGTCGGCGCCGATAACGATGTCGGCCGTGACTCGAGTGCCGTCGGCGAAGCTGAGCTCGACGCCGGCGCCATTGTCCGTTACTGCGTCCAGCCGCTTGCCGAAGTGTAGGTTTTCCGGCCGCAGCAGCGAGACTTGAAGCGCGGCCAGATCACCGCGATGGACGGTCACATAAGGAGCGCCATACTCCTTCTCGGCGAACCCGCCGAGCCGGATCCGGGAAAGATAGTCGCCAGAGCGCCCGTCACGGCTGAACCAGAAATCGGGCTTGGAACCCATGGCGACGACAGCGTCTTCCATCCCGAGTTGGCGGAACACCTTCATGACGTTCGGGCCCATGTGGATACCGGCACCGATGCGCGCAAAGGCCGGTGCCTGTTCGAAGACGTCGACATGAAGGCCGGCCTGCTGAAGAAGTGCCGCCGCCGCAGCCCCTCCAAGCCCGGCACCTATGAC
>NZ_JBFULQ010000367.1:0-5793 GCF_054049815.1 Mesorhizobium sp. P5_C1
CATCATCGTGGTGTCGATCAAGGAAGCCATCCCGCGCGGCCGCGTGAAGAAGGGCGATGTGATGAAGGCGGTCGTGGTTCGCACGGCCAAGGACATCCGCCGCCCGGACGGCAGCGTGATCCGTTTCGACAAGAACGCAGCCGTTCTCGTCGACAACAAGAAAGAGCCGATCGGCACGCGTATCTTCGGACCGGTTCCGCGCGAACTTCGCGCCAAGAACCACATGAAGATCATCTCGCTCGCGCCAGAAGTGCTGTAAGGAGCCGGACCAATGCAAAAGATTAGAAAAGGCGACAAGGTCGTCGTGCTGGCCGGCAAGGACAAGGGCCGTTCGGGCGAAGTCCTCTCGGTTCAGCCGAAGGAAGACACCGCGCTGGTGCGCGGCGTCAACATGATCCGTCGTCACCAGAAGCAGTCCCAGTCCCAAGAGGGCGGGATCATCACCAAGGAAGCGCCGATCCAGCTGTCGAACATCGCGCTGGCCGACCCTAAGGATGGCAAGCCGACCCGCGTCGGCTTCATCTTCCAGAAGGACGGCAAGAAGGTGCGCGTCGCCAAGCGCTCGGGAGAAGTCATCAATGGCTAAGGCTCAAACCACGAAGCCCAAGGCTGAAAGCAAGCAGTCCAAGGCTCAGAACACGCCGCGCCTCAAGCAGGTCTACAACGAGACCATCCGCAAGGCGCTGCAGGAGCAGTTCGGCTACGACAACGAGATGCAGGTTCCGCGCATCGACAAGATCGTGCTGAACATGGGCGTTGGCGAAGCGACCGGCGATTCGAAGAAGCCTTCGATCGCGGCCGAAGACCTGGCGATGATCGCCGGCCAGAAGGCCGTCGTCACCCGCGCCCGCAACTCCATCGCCGGCTTCAAGGTCCGCGAGAAGATGCCGATCGGCGCCAAGGTCACGCTACGCAAGGAACGCATGTACGAGTTCCTCGACCGCCTCGTGAACATCGCACTGCCACGCGTCCGCGACTTCCGCGGGCTCAATCCGAAGAGCTTCGATGGCCGTGGCAACTACGCCATGGGCATCAAGGAACACATCGTGTTCCCGGAGATCAACTACGACAAGGTTGATCAGATCTGGGGCATGGACGTCATCGTTTGTACGACTGCGAAGACGGACGACGAAGCCAGGGCTTTGCTCAAGGCTTTCAACTTCCCCTTCCGCCAGTAACGGCAGCGAGAAAAGGAAAAATCTGAAATGGCAAAGACCAGCTCAGTCGAGAAGAACAACAGGCGCCGCAAGCTTGCCGACCAGTACGGTCCCAAGCGCGCTGCGCTGAAGGCGATCATCATGGACCAGTCCAAGCCGATGGAAGAGCGTTTCCGCGCTCAGCTCAAGCTTGCCGCCATGCCGCGCAACTCGGCCAAGATCCGCATCCGCAACCGCTGCGAAGTCACCGGCCGTCCGCGCGCCTACTATCGCAAGCTCAAAGTATCGCGCATCGCGCTCCGTGATCTCGGCAACAACGGCCAGATCCCGGGCCTGGTCAAGTCGAGCTGGTAAGGAGGACATAACATGTCATTGAGCGATCCTCTCGGCGATATGCTGACCCGCATCCGCAACGCCTACGGCCGCAAGAAGTCGAGCGTCTCGACGCCGGCCTCGCGCCTGCGTACCCGCGTCCTCGACGTGCTGAAGGCTGAAGGCTATATCCGCGATTACAGCCAGACCGACTTCGACAACGGCAAGTCCGAAATCGAGATCGAGCTGAAGTATTTCGACGGCGCACCCGTCGTGCGCGAAATCGCCCGCGTTTCGAAGCCTGGCCGCCGCGTCTACGTTTCGGCCAAGTCGATTCCGCACGTCGCCAACGGCCTCGGCATCGCCATCCTTTCGACACCGAAGGGCGTGATGGCCGACCACGAAGCGCGTGAACAGAACGTCGGTGGTGAAATCCTCTGCCAGATCTTCTGATCTGGCGTGATCGGAAAAATTGGAATCCGGTCTTCGGGGTCATGCCCGAAGACAGAGACCTGAAACAAGAGAAGTGACGAGGACAACAAAATGTCTCGTATTGGAAAGAAACCCGTTTCGCTGCCGCAGGGCGTGACCGCGACCGTCAACGGCCAGACCGTGACGGCGAAGGGCCCCAAGGGCGAGCTGAAGTTCGTGGTGAACGAAGAAGTGCTGGTCAAGATGGAAGGTAGCGAGATCGCTGTCCAGCCGCGCGACCAGACCAAGACGGCGCGCTCCAAGTGGGGCATGTCGCGCACGCAGATCGTCAACATCCTGCAGGGTGTGAAGGACGGCTTCGAGAAGAAGCTCGAGATCACCGGCGTCGGCTATCGCGCCGCCATGCAGGGCAAGAACCTGCAGCTGGCACTTGGCTTCAGCCATGACGTCGTCTACGAGACGCCGGCGGGCATCACGATCGCTGTGCCGAAGCCGACGGAAATCACCGTGACCGGCATCGATAAGCAGCAGGTCGGCCAGGTTGCCGCCGAGATCCGCGAATACCGTGGTCCCGAGCCCTACAAGGGCAAGGGCGTCCGCTACGCTGGCGAGAAGATCGTCCGCAAGGAAGGCAAGAAGAAGTAGTGGGCATGGCCCCGAAAAGTTGCAGACTTTTCGGAAAGGGCCAAGCCAAAGAAGTGTAACGCCGCGGGGAGCGGTCGCGGGAGGCGCTTTCGCCTACCGCATATGGCGGCCCCCGTTTTTTGAAGGCAAGGAAGACTATCATGGGTACCAAGGAATCCACGCAGCGCCGTGCGCAGCGCGTCCGTCGCCAGATCAAGAAGGTCGCCGGCGAGCGTCCGCGTCTGTCGGTTCACCGCACGTCGAAGAACATCTATGTGCAGGTCATCGACGACGCCAAGGGCCACACCATCGTCGCTGCCTCGACGCTTGAGAAGGACCTCAAGGGTTCGCTCAAGACCGGCGCCGACACTGCCGCTGCCGCCGCGATCGGCAAGCTGATCGCCGAGCGCGCCACCAAGGCCGGTGTCAAGGAAGTCGTCTTCGACCGCGGCGCCTACATCTATCACGGCCGCGTCAAGGCGCTCGCCGAGGCCGCCCGTGAAGGTGGTCTGAGCTTCTAAATCTAAGGAATTTCGCCCCCGGTGACTCCACAGCGGCGCCGGATCTTATCAGCAACCGTGCTTCCGGAAAAAAACAAGGAACAGGATATGGCACAGGAACGTAGGGATGGCGGCCGCGGCCGCGATCGTGAAGAACGCGATGACGGCATGGTGGACAAGCTCGTCCACATCAACCGCGTCGCGAAGGTCGTCAAGGGCGGCCGTCGCTTTGGTTTTGCAGCACTCGTCGTCGTCGGCGACCAGAAGGGCCGTGTCGGCTTTGGTCACGGCAAGGCGCGCGAAGTGCCGGAAGCTATCCGCAAGGCAACTGAATCGGCCAAGCGCGACATGATCTTCGTGCCGCTGCGCTCGGGTCGTACGCTGCACCACGACGTCGAAGGCCGCTGGGGCGCTGGACGCGTTCTGCTGCGCGCTGCCAAGCAAGGTACCGGCATCATCGCCGGTGGCCCGATGCGCGCCGTCTTCGAGACGCTCGGCATGCATGACGTGGTCGCCAAGTCGATGGGTTCGTCGAACCCCTACAACATGGTTCGCGCCACCTTCGACGCGCTGAAGAGCCAGATGCATCCCAAGGATGTAGCTGCTGCTCGTGGCATCAAGTATTCGACCCTTCAGGCCCGCCGCGGCACCGCCGTTGCGGCTGAAGAATAGTCGATCTGACCAGGGATTTTGACCATGGCCAAGAAAGCAACAAAGACCGTCACCGTTGAGCAGATCGGCTCGCCGATCCGCCGCCCGAAGGAACAGYGCGCGACGCTGGTCGGGCTCGGCCTCAACAAGATGCACAAGCAGCGCACGCTGGAAGATACACCCTCCGTGCGCGGCATGATCGCTGCCGTCCAGCATCTCGTCCGCGTCGTGGACGAGGGCTGAGCCAGAGCGCAGGAGAACCCAGATGAAACTCAACGATCTGCGTGACAAGGACGGCGCGACGCACTCCAAGAAGCGTCTCGGCCGTGGCATCGGCTCCGGCTCCGGCAAGACCGGCGGTCGCGGCGTCAAGGGCCAGAAGGCGCGCTCCGGTGTCGCCATCAACGGCTTCGAGGGTGGCCAGATGCCGCTCTACAGGCGTCTGCCGAAGCGTGGCTTCAACAACATCTTCGCCAAGAGCTTCACCGTCGTCTCGCTGGCCCGTATCCAGGTGGCCATCGACGCCAAGAAGCTCGACGCCAAGGCAACCGTGACGGCTGAATCGCTGGTCGCTGCCGGCGTAATCCGCCGCGTCAAGGACGGCGTGCGCATCCTCTCGGACGGCGAGATCAAGGCGAAGCTCGCCTTTGACGTCGCCGGCGCCTCCAAGGCCGCGATCGAGAAGATCGAGAAGGCCGGCGGCTCGGTCAAGTTGCCGGAAAAGGCAGCTGCCGAGTAACGGCAATTTGAAGCGCGAGCGGGATCCGTTTTGCTCACGATCGTGCTTTGATCTGCTCAATTAGGCGGCCGCGTCAACGCGGCCGCTTGCATGTTTAGAGCCCGGAGCTTATCTCGTGAGCTTCGGTGAAACGCGCCGCCTGAGCTCAAGGGCCATCAAGCGTTACCAAGCGGAGAATCAGGCATGGCTTCGGCTGCTGAACAACTAGCCTCGAATCTGAATTTCTCGGCCTTCGCCAAAGCGGAGGACCTGAAGAAACGCATCTGGTTCACCATCGGCGCGTTGCTTGTCTATCGCCTCGGCACCTATATTCCGCTTCCCGGCATCAATCCCGACGCCTTCGCTCAGGCCTTCTCATCGCAGAGCAAGGGCGTGCTCGGCATGTTCAACATGTTCGCCGGCGGCGCCGTGCAGCGCATGGCGATCTTTGCGCTCGGCATCATGCCTTACATCTCCGCCTCCATCATCATGCAGCTGATGACGTCGGTTATCCCGTCGCTGGAAGCGCTGAAGAAGGAAGGCGAACAGGGCCGCAAGGTCATCAACCAATACACGCGCTACGGCACCGTGCTGCTTGCGCTGGTTCAGGCCTATGGCATTTCGGTCGGCCTGGAGGGCGGCAACGGCATCGTCAGCGATCCCGGCATGTTCTTCCGTATCTCGACCGTCGTCACCCTGGTCGGCGGCACSATGTTCCTGMTSTGGCTGGGCGARCAGATCACCRSCCGCGGCATCGGCAACGGCATCTCGMTGATCATCTTCTCCGGGATCGTCGCCGGCCTGCCGCATGCCATCTCCGGCACGCTGGAGCTTGGCCGTACCGGCGCGCTGTCGACCGGCCTGATCCTGGCGATCATCGTGCTGGCCGTTGTCGTCATCGCCTTGATCGTGTTCTTCGAGCGCGCCCAGCGCCGCTTGCTGATCCAGTATCCGAAGCGCCAGGTCGGCAACCGCATGTTCCAGGGCGATACCTCGCATCTGCCGCTGAAGCTCAACACGTCAGGCGTCATTCCGCCGATCTTCGCGTCGTCGCTGCTGTTGCTGCCGGCCACCGTCGCCGGCTTCTCGCAGACGACCAACATGCCGGCCTGGGCCAGCACCGTGCTGGCGTCGCTCGGCCACGGCCAGCCGCTCTACATGGCATTCTACGCGGCGATGATTGTGTTCTTCGCCTTCTTCTACACTGCGATTGTCTTCAACCCGAAGGACACCGCCGACCAGCTCAAGAAGCATTCGGGGTTCATCCCGGGCTATCGTCCGGGCGAGCGCACCGCCGATTACATCGACTACGTTCTCACCCGCATCACCGTCGTCGGCGCCATCTATCTGGTGCTGGTGTGCTTGCTGCCGGAGTTCCTGATCTCGGCGACTGGCGTAC
>NZ_JBFULQ010000368.1:0-5779 GCF_054049815.1 Mesorhizobium sp. P5_C1
GAGAAGAACCAGGTACTGAGCGAACTGGGGGCCACGAGCGAAATGCTGCGGCAGCGGGAGGACGAGTTGCACCGTCTGTCGGACCGGCTCAAGGAAACTGAACGCAAGCTGGAGAAGCGCGCGCTCGAGCTTGAAAAGCTGGAGAGCATGTATGACGACGCCAGCTTCTCCTCCAGCAGCCGACAGATCGAACTCGTGGCGCGCGAATCCGAGATGCAGAAACTTGCGAGCGACATTGCGTTGCTGCGCGGCCAGCGCAAGGAGGCGGACAGGCGCGGCCAGGAGATCGCGGCCGAAAGCAAGGCTGCACGCGATGCCGTGAAAGCCGAGAAGAAAAAGACCGCCGACCTCGACAGGAAGGTCGAACGGCTGCTGGCCACTCTTGCCGATCGCGAGGACAAGCTCGACCGCCGCGAAAAGGAACTGGCGCGGCTGCGAGAAAAGTCGAAAGCCGAGGATACCACGCCGGCTCTGCGCCTGGTCGGCAGGGCCGGCGATGTCGCCAAGAGCGATGACGTCGACAAGGCTATCGCCAAGCTCGACAGCGACCGTGAGCGGCTCGAGGCGAGGCTGACGGTGCTGGCGCGCGAGAACAAGCAGCTGAAGGCGGATTTGACCGCGCTGGTCGTGTCCAATCCCGCGGATGGCAGCTCCGCCTTGCGCGAGCAGATGAACGAACTGGCAGCGGAGGTCGTCCACCTGACGGCCAAGCTCGAGGGACCTGATTCGCCGATCGCCAAGGCATTGGCAGTACCCTCGGATGCACGCTCCGGCAATGGTGAGCGCAGCCTTGCAGATCGCGTGCGGGCGCTGCAGGACGCGGACGCAGCAAGCTGAAATCAGTTCCTGTTTGCCGAGAAATGATGCAGCGCGATGGCTGACGCCGCCGCGACGTTCAGGCTGTCGAAGCCCTCCGACATGGTGATCCGTACCGTCTGCAAGCGCGCGAGCAGGCTTGCGGGCAGGCCTTCACCCTCGGTGCCGAGATAAAGCGCAAGGCGCTCGCGCCGCGGCGCATCGCGAATGTCGGTCTGCCCGCTCGGCGACAGCGCAAACTGGCCATAGCCGCGGCGGTCAAGCGTTGCCGTGAAGCCGGCGGCGTCGGTGAACGACGCGAAGGGAATTTTGAGCGCGGCACCGACGGAAACCCGGATCGCCTTGCGGTAGAGCGGATCGCAGCATGTCGCATCCATGAGGACCGCATCGGCGCCAAAGGCGGCGGCGTTGCGGAAGATTGAACCCATATTGTCGTGGTTGGCGATGCCGACAAGCACCACGATCAGCCTCTGGGCCGGCAAGGCATCGAGCAAGGCCTCGGCGGATTGCGGTGTCCCCTTGCGACCGATGGCCAGGATGCCGCGATGCATATGAAACCCGGCGATTGCATCCATCACCGCACCGGTGGCGACATAGACCGGCAGGTCCGCCGGCGCCTTGCTCAGGATGCCTTCGAGGCCGGCCAGCCGGTTTTCCAGGACAAGCACCGATTCGGCGCCAAAACGCCCAGACGAGAGCAGCAGGTCGAGCACCACCTTGCCTTCGGCGACGAAGCGACCTTGCCGGCCGGCGAGGTCTCGCTCGCGGATATCGAGGTAGGCGGCAACGCGCAGGTCTTGCGGGTCGACGATGCGAATGGGATCCATGCGTTCCTCGTGGTCACCGCAGCCGCCCGAAAATCCGCACGGATTGCCGGCGCTCACCGTCGGCTGGGAACCACGATGCGACAATTCAGGACGATCAGCCACCCCTGTGCGCCCGGATGGACGCACATCGCCCTGAAAGCGTTGCGAGGTAAGTGGCTACAGGACGGTCAGGTTCCGGCGCGGCGCAAACGGTGCGCCATCTGGGAGAGGTCCTCCTTGCCGCTGCCGAAAATGCCGTCCAGCATGCCGAGCAGTTCGCGCACGGCATCGGATTTGCAGGAGTAGTAGATCATCTGCCGATCGCGACGGGTTTCGACGAGGTCCAGCGCCCGCAACTTGGCCAGATGCTGCGACAGGRCGGATTGGCTGAGCATCACCTTTTCGGCGATGGAGCCGACCGACATTTCACCGTCGATCAGATGGCTCATGATCAACAGCCGTTTCTCATTGCCCATCAGCATGAGAAATTCGGCTGCCAATCCGGCATTTGCGATTAGCTTAGACGAGACCATCGATCCCCCATGCTTTTTGATCATCCTGACGCCATGGGGGCAATGGCATCTGATTCCATAAACTCAGTTGCGTATAGCCGCTGCGATTCAGCGTCACTGACAAAAGGTAGAGCATTTCGTTCAAATCTCAAGTGTTGCTTTTTATCTAATGTAATTAAGCCCAGTCTCCGTGTCGGCCGCGGCCCGTCCGTTTCTGGCCATTTCGACCAGAACAGGCCGCAATTCGCGTGCCGCCTGCAAAGTTTTCGGGAAGAAAACCCGGGAAACATCGTCACCCGACACCAGATCCATACCATCGGCATCGAATCCGGCAATAATCCAGCCGTTGCCGGACACTTTCGCGAAATGCTGTGCATAAACGGCAATCGCGTCGAGATGGTCGGCGTTCATATGGTCGATGGCGGATTGTTCAGTCGCCGCAAGTTCCTCGACGATCGGTCCGCTGGTGAGCAGACCCGGTCGATCGAGCTGATAGGCCTTGCCGAAGCCGCCGTTGAGGCTGGCGCGTTGCGGCTCGAGGCGGAAGATCGAAAAGTCGCCGAGACCGGCGTAGAGTTTCGCCTTGGGATTGCGGTTGAGATAACGACGCTCGCAACGGGCGTGCTCGCTCGATCCGCGCTCACGCCGTTTCGCCTGGCAGACCAGTGACAGGCGCGGGTGCGCCAGCGGGTCGCCCTTGCCGGGTTCGCCAAGCAACAGGCAACAGCGCGCATCGGCAAGCAGCGCGCCGGTGTGCGCCGAGAGCATCGACACCAGGATCAGCGGCGCGCCGTCGATGTCGGTGGCCACGCCGACCCTGCTGGCCAGCGGCGAACCTGTCTGTGGTTCGATCACCGCCAGCGCACCAAAGCGGGCGCTGCGCAAAAGTGTCTTGGCCAGTCGGACCGCCTCGGCATCCGTCTCGCGGATTACGTCCTTCTTCGGCTCGTCCAAAGGCATCACCACAATAAGTTGATCTTCCTTCTCCGCTTATCTGTCAAACAAACCGGATTCGACAAGGTCGTCAATCTCGTTTTTCGAAAACCCGAAACGTTCAAGCACTGTCGACGGGACGAGATCATTGTCGGCGGGCTTGGTCGCAACTGTCGGCCGCGAGCCGGAGAAACGCGGCGCCGGGGCCGGGCGCTCAAATCCATCCGCCGCTACAAAGGCATTGCGCGCCCGATTGTGTGGGTGATGCTTCGCCTCCTGCAGCGACAGGACGGGGGCAACGCAGGCATCGGTTTCGGCAAACAGCCGGTCCCAGTCGTCACGCGATTTCTGCCGGACCCGGTCGGCAATGGCGGCGCGCATCGGTGGCCACAGTGCCTTGTCGTACTGGCCGCGTGAAAAGCGCTCGTCGAGCGGCAGCAGCCTGGCGAATTCGGCGAAGAATTGCGGCTCGAGGCAGCCGATGGCGACATGGTGTCCGTCTGATGTCTCATAGGTGTCGTAGAAAGGGGCGCCGGAATCGAGCAGGTTCGCGCCGCGCCTGTCGCTCCACAAGCCGGCCGCCATGAGCGCATGCAGGGGTGCCGCCAGCATCGAGGCGCCTTCGACCATCGCGGCGTCGATGACCTCGCCCTTGCCCGTGCGCGAACGTTGGAAAAGGGCGGCGAGCACGCCGGCAACCAGCATCATGGCGCCGCCAGCGTAGTCGGCGACGAGGTTGAGCGGCGGGACAGGACGGCCGCCGGCGTGGCCAACTGCGTGCAGCAGGCCCGAATAAGCAAGGTAGGTGATGTCATGGCCGGCGCGGCCCGCGAGCGGCCCGTCCTGGCCGAAGCCGGTCATGCGGCCGTAGATCAGCGCCGGATTGTGCGCCAGTACCGCTTCCGGACCGAGCGCCAGCCGCTCCATGACACCGGGGCGAAACCCTTCGAGCAACATGTCCGCCCTTTCGGCAAGGCGCAGCATCAGATCGGTGCCTTCCCGGCGTTTCAAGTCGAGGTGCAGGATGGCGCGGCCGTGACGGTCGATGTTGTATTCATCCGACATCGACGGGAGAGGCCGGGTCGTCCCCGCCCGTTCGACGCGCAGCACTTCGGCGCCCATCTCCGACAGCATCAGGCCGGCCAGCGGCACGGGACCAAGCCCGGCCATCTCGATCACCTTCAGTCCGGCAAGTGGACCGGTCTTCCCGGCAGTTGACAGACCGGCGCTCACGACCGGCTATTTCGGAGCCATGCGAATGGCGCCGTCGAGACGAATGGTCTCGCCATTCAACATCTGGTTTTCGATGATATGCAGCGCAAGCGCCGCATATTCGGATGGCTCGCCCAAGCGGGACGGGAAGGGCACGGCGGCGCCCAACGAATCCTGCACATCTTGCGGCATGCCGGCCATCATCGGCGTCTTGAAGATGCCGGGCGCGATGGTGCAGACGCGGATGCCGGAACGGGCGAGATCGCGCGCCACCGGCAGTGTCATGCCGACGACGCCGCCCTTGGAGGCTGCATAGGCGGCCTGGCCGATCTGGCCGTCATAGGCGGCGACAGAGGCGGTGTTGACGATGACGCCACGCTCGCCGCCTTGCAGCGGGTCGAGCTTCGCGGCGCGGTCCGCGACGAGGCGGATCATGTTGAACGTGCCGATCAGATTGACCTCGATCACCTTGCGGTACTGATCGAGCGGATGCGGACCATCCTTGCCGATCGTCTTCACGCCGATGGCGATGCCGGCGCAATTGATCAGGATACGCGGCTCGCCAAGCTTGGCCGCGACCTCGGCAAGAGCGGCAGTCCCACTATGGGCGTTGCTAACGTCGCACTGGACGGCAATACCGCCGATCTCGGCCGCGACCTTCGCCGCGCGATCGATACCGACATCGAAGATGGCGACGCGGGCGCCTTTGGCGGCCAGCGCGCGCGCCGTAGCCTCGCCAAGACCGGAGCCGCCGCCGGTAATGATCGCGATCTGGCCATTCGGGTTCATGCCGACATCCTTTTAATCTTAGGGACAGTGGGACGGATCAGGCGCCAGATCGACCGGGAAGGTCAAGCCATCGCTGCGATATGGTCGCCAACCCTGGCCTGATCGGCGTGGCAGACCTCGCCCGAAAGCCTGGCGACCGCGCCCGGCGCGATCTCGTGCGACAGCAGCCGGTCAAGATCGACGGGGCGCGGCATCGATATCTGGCCGCGCGGAATGCGCTTGAAACCGAGCGGTCCGTAGTAGGGCTCGTCACCAACCAGCATCACGGCGGGCGCGCCGGCCTTGGCGGCCGCCTCCAGCGCGATCGCAACCAGCCGACGGCCGATGCCGAGGTTCTTGAAGGCTGGCCGCACCGCAAGCGGCCCAAGCATCAATGCGCGGCCGGCACCGGCGGCGATGCGGGTCATGCGCACCGAGGCGACGACGAGGTCGCCGTCGACGGCGACGAACGACAGCGAGCGTTCGTGCCCGCCGGCCTCGCGGATCTTGTAGGCGGCCAGCACGAAACGGCCGGGCCCGAAGGCTTCGTCGTTGATCGCTTCGATCTGGAGGTCATGCGCCGGGGTTTCCGGCAGGTATTTCACGTCGGCAAGGCTCATGGTCTTTGCGTTCCGATAGGGAGGAAAGGTTTGCTGCAAACGGCAGCATTCGCCAGTCAGCGCTTCATCAAGCGCGGGCGCCCTTTCGTCGTCGGTCAAACCGGATCAAAGC
>NZ_JBFULQ010000369.1:0-5773 GCF_054049815.1 Mesorhizobium sp. P5_C1
CGAAAAGCCACCCGGGCCTTTGGGGAGCGAGAAATGACCGGCGGACCCGATACTGCCAGGCGTGACGCGCTGCTTGCCCGCCGGCTTGATCTCGTCGCCAGCGTCTCCGCCCTCACCGCCGAAGCTCTGCGGCTCAATCAGAAACGCGCCGGCATCGAAATGGACGTACTGCGCCTGCACCAGTTGCGCGTTGGCGCCGCTTCTGCCGATTTCCAGCTCCAGGCGCAGTACGTCCATTTCGATGCCGGCGCGTTTCTGATTGAGCCGCAGAGCTTCGGCGGTGAGGGCGGAGACGCTGGCGACGAGATCAAGCCGGCGGGCAAGCAGCGCGTCACGCCTGGCAGTATCGGGTCCGCCGGTCATTTCTCGCTCCCCAAAGGCCCGGGTGGCTTTTCGAAAGCCGACAGCAATTTGGGCAATGCGCCGGCCWGTGACTGGAACTGTCTTTCGGCCGTCTCGATGTGGCTCTTGAGCTGGTCCCAGATATCGACGCGGATCATCGATGTTGTGTCGCCGGTCAGCCGCTCGATCTCGTCGACGCGGAACTGGCGTGTCAGCGAAACGCCGGAAAACACGAAGTCGCGCAGCAGGATCGCATGGTTTTCGATGAACAGATGGATCATCGGATGCGTCTCCGTGGTGACGCCGCCGGCGGCAAGCTCGGCCCGGATGAAGTCTTGGAAATGGCTCTGCAGGCGGTGCTGGCTCTCGCCCATGAAGCGCATGACAAAGACCAGATCGCGGGGCATCAGCTTGACAAGATCGCCGGTGACGCCGTCGGCATGGCTGGACATCGGTCGGGGTGGCCCGCTCCTGTCCTTATCGTTCGGCATGGTCTCTCTCCAGCGCCAGGCCCGCCCATGGGCTGTTGGCATCAAATAGTAGAGAAAGACAAAGAATTAAATAGAGACCTGCGTATTTTGATATTTGTTGCAGCTGCGAACTAGATATGTTGCAGTTGCGAATATATGAGTAATATTACAGTCGTAAGTTACATCTGTAAAATAACGTTACAGTTTGCTGTCCGCTCATACGCCGAAAAGATGGCGATCTTGTTTTAGGCGCTGGCCGCCGACCTCGTTTTCAAACTGGCACGACGCTTGCTTTGATTATTTTCACAAGAAGCCCATCGCGCTTGGCGCGGTGCCAAAAGAACGAAGGAACGGAGGAAGCAGCGTTTCGATACGCCCATCGCAAATGCGGTTGGCGTCGCGGGTCTCTGCCAAAACGCCTCGAAAACCTTTGCCGCGATCCACTTGAATGGCCGGACCATGAGTCGCGCCTGAATGCGCAACCCTTTGTCATGCCGTTCGCACTCTCACTGGCGGTGCTTTGTGCCGCTTCATGCCGGGGTCAAGGGACCCGCGGCCCAAACCTGGTGGAGGCTTATGACCATGACGTCTCTGACGCTCAACAAGATTACCTCGCAACGCGGAATTTCCGTCGGCGAGGCGACCAAGAAGATTGCCGATCTCGGCTGGAATCCTTCCTACGTGCAGGAAGCGATGACATTTCCGACCGACTACAAGATCAACAAGACGCCGCGCGATCCGATGAAGCAGGTCCTGCGGTCCTACTTCCCGATGCAGGAAGAGAAGGACAACCGCGTCTATGGCGCGCTCGATGCGGCATTGCGCGGCGACATGTTCCGCAACGTCGAACCGCGCTGGGTCGAGTGGATGAAGCTCTTCCTGGCCATCATTCCCTTCCCGGAAATCTCCGCCGCCCGCTCAATGGCGATGGTCGCCCGTATCGCACCCGGCGAGGAACTCCGAACCGGCTTCACCATGCAGATGATCGACGAGTTCCGTCACTCGACGATCCAGATGAACCTGAAGAAATGGTACATGGAGAACTACATCGATCCGGCCGGCTTCGACATCACCGAGGAAGCTTTCGGAAAGTGCTACGCCACCACCATCGGCCGCCAGTTCGCCGAAGGCTTCATCACCGGCGACACGATGAYCGCCGCCTGCATGTACCTGACCGTGGTTGCCGAAACCGCCTTCACCAACACGCTGTTTGTTGCCATGCCTTCGGAAGCCGCCCGCAACGGTGACTATGCGCTGCCGACCGTCTTCCTGTCGGTGCAATCGGACGAGAGCCGGCATATCGGCAACGGCCATTCGCTGCTGATGGCGGCGCTCAAGGAACCGGAAAACCACCTGCTGCTCGAGCGCGACCTGCGCTACGCCTTCTGGCAGAACCACGCGATCGTCGATGCCGCCATCGGCACCTTCATCGAATACGGCACCACCAACCGCGACAAGAACAAGGAGTCTTACGCGGAAATGTGGCACCGCTGGATCTATGAGGACTACTACCGCACCTACATGCTGCCGCTCGAGAAATACGGCATCAAGGTCCATCACGACGACGTCCAGGCCGCTTGGGAACGCATCACCAAGAAGAACTACGTCCACAAGGTCGGGCAGTTCTTCGCGGTCGGCTGGCCGGTCAATTTCTGGCGCATCGAAGCCCAGACCGACAAGGACTTCGAGTGGTTCGAGCACAAATATCCGGGCTGGTACGCCGAGTTCGGCGACTTCTGGAAATGGTACGCCAAGCTCAGCCACAAGGGCGAGAAGGTGCTGCTGTTCAACAGCGACGTCGGCTACGTCTATCCGCACCGCTGCTGGTCCTGCCTGGTTCCCTGCCTGATCCGCGAGGACATGGTGGTCGGTGAGATCAACGGCGAACTCTACACCTTCGCCCACGAGCTCGATCGCTGGACCGCCACGGTCGCCTTCGCCGACGAGTATCAGGGCCGTCCAACACCCGCGATGGGCCGCTTCAGCGGCAAGCGCGAGTGGGAGACGCTCTATGACGGCTGGGATCTGGCCGATGCCATCAAGGACCTGAACTTCGTCCGCTCCGACGGCAAGACGCTGGTTCCGCAGCCGCATCTGCGTTTCGACGACAAGGAGATGTGGACGCTCGACGATGTGCGCGGCAACACGCTCGGATCGCCGCTCAACGCGCTGCGTGCCATGTCGCCCGCGGACCGTGAGAAGCACCTGGCGGAATACCGGGCCGGCTTCACGATCAATCCCTGCAACTGATCAGGCAAAAGGGGGGCGGGTTCGTCCCGCCCCTACCTTTCACTGGAGGTCCGTATGTCGGAAACCCACACGGTCAGGCTCAGCCCAGTCGACGTCGAATTCGAGGTCGAGAATGGCGAAACGGTGCTCAACGCCGCATTCCGCCAGGGCATCGCCCTGCCGCACGGCTGCAAGGAAGGGCAATGCTCGGCCTGCAAAAGCGTGTTGCTCGAAGGCGAGGTCGACATGCTGAAATACTCGACCTTCGCACTCAACGACATGGAGAAGGAGAGCGGGCACGTCTTGTTGTGCCGTTGCATCGCCTACTCCGACCTGGAAGTCGAGCTTCTCAACTACGACGAGGAGATTCTGGCGAAAGCGATCGCCGTGAAAACGTACAAGGGCCGGATTGCTCGCATCGAGCAACTGACCCACGACATTCGCGGCATCGAAATCGAACTCGGCTCCCCGATGAAGTTTTGGGCGGGGCAATATGTCGACATCACGGTTACCACGCAAAAAGGGGAGACGATTACGCGCTCGTTCTCCATGGCAAATACGCCGGACCAAACCCAAAAACTCTCCTTCATCATCAAAAAATACCCTGAGGGAAAGTTCTCGGGAGAACTCGATTCCGGAGGCATCAGGGCCGGAGCCGAAGTCACCGTCGTCGGACCCTACGGGACCTGTTTCCGCCGCGACGAACGGCAAGGACCCCTGATCCTGGTCGGCGCCGGATCGGGCATGTCGCCGATCTGGTCGATCCTCAACGACCACCTGAAGAGCGGCGAGAAACGTCCGGTCTATTTCTTCTACGGCGCCCGCACCCGCAACGACCTGTTCTATCTCGACAGGATCGCCGAGCTGGTCGGCAATCATTCCGACGTCACCTTCATTCCCGTGCTGTCGCACGCGAGTGACGACGCCGAATGGCAGGGCGAACGCGGCTTCGTGCACCAGAGCGTCGACGCCAAGCTCAAGCAACTGGCGGTCGATGGGCAGGGCGATGTCCATGCCTGTGGCCCGCCGCCGATGATCGATGCGCYGCAGCCGGTCCTGTTCATGAACGGGTTCGAAACGGAGCGGATCTTCTTCGACAAGTTCACCACATCGGCAGGTGCAACGCCGGCCCATTGAGGGCGGCCGTGCCAAGCCAACCACAACTGCAACAAGGGAGAGAGACTATGCCTGCAACCTCGAGTTCTGTCGGATCCGGAGCCGCCGGCGCGGCGATCTTCGCCGATTCAGATAGCCGGAAATACCGGTATTTCGACCCGAAAGGCCAGCGCGCCACCCACTACGAGGACATGACGGTCGACGTTCAGCCCGATCCGGAGCGCTACCTGATCCAGGACTGGATCATCTCCTTCGCCGACGGCAAGGGCGCCTATGTCAAGCAGAACACCGCCGCGCAGAGTTCCAACTGGCATGCTTTCCGCGCCCCCGACCAGGAATGGGAGCGCACGCACTACCAGCGCCAGTCGAAGATCGAGACGATGGTTCAGAGCGTCATCAACAACGCCCGCAAATCGGGCGCACCGAAGACCTTCGACAAGGCCTGGGTCAAGATCCTGCAGACGCAGCTCGGCGCCTGGAAACACGCCGAATTCGGGCTCGGCACCTCGCTGATGCAGGCGCAGCGCTACGGCTACACCCAGATGATCAACAACGCGACGCTGACCAACTCGTCCTACAAGCTCAGGCTTGCCCAGGACATCACGCTCTACCTTGCCGAGATCGGCATGGACCTACCCGGCTGGGACGACGAACTCGGCAAGAAGGCCTGGCTTGAGGACAAGAACTGGCAAGGCACGCGCGAAGCGGTCGAGACCATCATGGGCGCGACCGACTATCTCGAACAGTATTTCGCCATCAACATCGTCTTCGAGCCGCTGGTGGGCGAAGTGTTCCGCTCCGGCTTCCTGATGCAGATCGCCGCCGCCAACCACGACTTCATCACGCCGGCGGTCATTTCGGCCGCCGAGGCCGACTACGAGCGCAACCTCGCCAACACAATCGACCTCATCCACATGCTCGCCAATGACGAGAAGCATGGCGCGGCGAACAAGAAGCTCTTCCAGGGCTGGGTCAAGAAACACGGCGCGCTCGCCGACAAGGCAGCCACCGGCCTGCAGCCGATCTGGTCGATGCCGCATTCCAAGCCGGTTGCGTTCGCGGATGTCCGCGCCAAATCCGAGGAGCGGATTGGCCAGATCCTCGGCGAACTCGGCCTCAAGCGCTGAAACAGGAGAACTTGTCATGTCACTAGCAGCACGCGACGCAACCCATTCCAACATCTTCAAGTCGATGAAGGACATCACCTTCGAGCAGACGATTTCGCATCAGTGCGGCGTCACCATGAACGACTCGGTCGAGGCTCGCGCCATCGCCGAATTCATGGGCCAGAAGCCGGGGGTGACCATCACCTACCAGCCGGCGCTGATCCGCATCGACGGCGACGGCAAGCTGATCTTCAAGATGGACGCGATCGGCGAATATCTCGGCCGCGAGATTTCGGCCGAGACCTTCGAGGTCAACACCTCCACCCACTACGGCCGCATGGTTCGCGTCGACGACAACACCGTGATCCTGTTCGGCAACATGGACGAGATGTTCGAATACATCGAATAGCCGCCACGAAAATCCGGCGCGCCGCGCGAGTGCGGCGCGCCGAACCGATCAACGCGATTGCTGCGGAGGCAACAATGTACAGGACACCGGAAGGCAAGGAC
>NZ_JBFULQ010000370.1:0-5771 GCF_054049815.1 Mesorhizobium sp. P5_C1
CGTTGAAATATATGTAGTGGAAATAGAGCCTGCGTTGAAATATATGTAGTGGAAATAGAGCCTGAAATAGTTGTGACGAACGTTCGCGAACAGCTCGGCGGTGGTAGCTGGCTGGGCCCTCTCCGCATGATCCTCGCCATAGACAAGTTCCTTGCGATAGGCGGCCTCGACACGCTGGTTGCGAAACTGCAGTCCCGGAAGTTTCAGCCCGGCAATCATCACCGAGATCGTCCCGAACAGACACCAGGCCAGGGCTGCGACAACCAATGGCTGCGGGATCGCGCCGACAATCGGCAACTCGCTGATGTGAGCCTGCAACTGGATCATGACCGGCAGGAATGCGATCAATGTCATGATCGACTGGACGAAGCTCGAGCCGAGATCCTCCATGATCTGCGAGAACCGCATCGTGTCTTCCTGGATACGCTGCGAGGCGCCCTCGATATGGCGTAGCCTGCCCCAGTTCTCGACGAAATAATTGTTCATCGCGGTGCGCCAGCGGAAGATCCAGTGGCTGACTATGAAGGCGTTGACCACCTGCACATTCATGCCGACGAGCGCGAGCCACGAAAAATCGGCCAGCCCGATGTAAAACTCACCGTTGGTCGACTTTCCAGTCCCCGACATCAGCCCCTGCACATAGTCGAAGAAGGGACCGTACCAGGCGTTGACCGCGACGCTGACCTGCACATTGAAATAGATGAAGAACAGGATGACCGCCGTCATCAGGATCGACCAGCGCTGCCAAGGATGCGGCGAATACCAGTTCCAGAACGCGTAGAAGACGAGCACGCAAAACGCGAAGTAGAGATAGAACCAGAGAAACGGCGGCGACAAAAGGATGGCGATGCCGATGATGGGGGGCGCGCCAGCCGCGGCCGGCGGCAGTCCGAAAACGGCGCCCAACTGCTCTCCGCCGAAAAACCAGAACAGGATCGCCGCAAGGCTCCAGATGGCTGCCGAAGAGAAAAAAAGCTTCGGCTGCGGGAAGAAGGATACGAACACTGTGGGGGATTCCTCGGTCGATGCGCAAATCAGCGGGGTTTAGCGGGCATAAAGTCACATATTAGGTGGAAAGCAAATGCCTACCCGATGCCCGGCAGCGAGCAACCCCACAATCATGGCGATTTTGGCGCAGCCGACCATGTGATGGCGCCGGAGACGACCAGCATCACTGCGGCGGCGATCGAGGCGAGGAAGAAATCGCCTGACATTTGCGCCAGCAACCCGGCGGCGATCGGGCCGACGATCTGGCCAAGGCCGAAGGACGCCGTCATCAGGGCAAAAATCCTCCGAGGCGCTTTTGGCGCCTGGTGCCGCGCGGCCTGCAGGCCAAGTGCCGTGATGGCAATGAAGGTGCCGCCGAGCAGCAGGCCGCCAAGCAGCGGCCCTGTGCGGCCGCCGATGGCCACGCTGGCGGTGACGCCCGCAACTTCGATGAAGCATGCCAGAGCATAGGCTGCGTAAAGCCCGATCCGGGCGGCGATCTTTTGCCAGAGCCATGTGGAGGGAAAACCGGCAAGGCCGGCGACCATCCACACCATCGCCTCGAAGACCCGGCTGCCGCCGCCTTGCCGGACGATGGCGACCAGGAACGTCGCCGTCACCACATAGCCAAAACCGAACAGGCCGTAGGCGACGATGATCTTCATCAGCGACCAGTCCTTCGGCAGCGCCGGCTCGCGCGTGGCGTCGCCATTGGCGAGAGGGCCTTCGTTCGCCAACAGCGCGACGACGACGAAACCGCAAGCCGAAATTGCCGCCGACCAGAGCCAGCCCGCCGCCCAGCCGGCATGTTCGGTGACAAGCGCGGCCATCATCACCGCGGACACCGCGATGCCGAGGCCAACGCCGCCAAAATGCCACGCCTGCAGGTCGCCGCGGCCGGCAGCGTTTATATGGCTGAAGACGATGCTGGCCATGAACACCATGACGAAGGCGCTGGTCAGGCCGGCCAGAAAGCGGATGACGAGAAAGGCGCCCATGGTGTCGGACAGTCCCATCGACGCAGCAAGGGCCGTGCTGGCGCCGAGACCCACCAGCATCAGCATGCGTTCACGTCCTTGCGCCCAACCGCCCGCCGCCGCCAGCGCGCCGACGAGGTAGCCAAGATAGTTGGCGGAGGCGATCCACCCGGCATCGGCCGGCGACAGATGGAGCTCCTCCATCATGCCAGGCAGGATCGGCGTATAGACAAAGCGGCCTATGCCCATGGCAACAGCCATGGCGATCATACCGGCGATGGCGAAACGCAGTGCTGTCGAGTTGGCTGTCATTGCAGTGCACAATAAGTGCGCGAGCCGGTGAAACAATCCACCTTTGGTTGGGCCAGCGCGGTCGCAATGCGCGGCGCTCGCCTCGACTTTTGCTTAAGCCGGAAAGCGAGGCGTCCGTTTAGCAGCGTCCACCGAAACCCGCATGCAATGAAGCAGTCTCGTGCACCGTGCGGAGCGCCGTCAGCCTGAACGGCACATCACCCAATTCGCGCTCCGACATGGTGTTGAGCACAGGATGCGAAAGCGGATCGGTCAGCCATCTCTGCGTCACGCTCTCCCGGCTTGGCTCTTGCGGAGCATGGGTCGAGAAAAAGATCTTCAGCGATGACAACATGCTCAGCATTTTTGGCTCCACGGGTCTGGCTCCCTCCGTAAAGTGTGCCGTTCCGATGTGTCTTTCAATTGAGATTTCAGCCGGATCGGTTTAGAAAAACTCAAATGGCCATGCTCAATCGCGTCCATCTCAACGGCCTTCGCGCCGTCGAAACCGTCGCCCGTCTCGGCTCGCTCGCGGCGGCCGCCGGAGAACTCAACGTTTCCGTCAGCGCCGTCAGCCAGCAGATCAGCCGTACCGAGAAGCAGCTCGGCCAGGCGCTGTTCGAGCGAACGGCGAGCGGCCTGGTGCTGACCGAGTTCGGCGCTGCCTTCGCGGCCCGCCTCGGTGCGGGGTTTCGCGAGCTTGCCCACGCCGTGGCGCTGGCCGACGAGGCGACGCAATGCACATTGGTGGTTTCGGTGGCGCCGGCCTTTGGCTCGAAGTGGCTGCTGCCGCGCCTGTCGCGTCACTTCGCCCGGCATCCCAACGTGCTGTTGCGCATCGACGCGTCGGTGCGGCTGGCCGATCTCGACCACTCCGATATCGATATTGCCATCCGGCTCGGCGACGGCAAATGGCCGGGCGGGAGGGCGGAACTGCTTTTGGCCCAGGAAGTCTTTCCGGTCTGCGCCCCGGCGATCGCCAGGAAGCTGAAATCGATCGAGGACCTTGCCCAGACCTGCGCCATCACCGACGAGCGGGCCATGATCAATTGGGAAAGCTGGTTCGAGGCAGCCGGTGTTCCGCCCGTCACGTTCCTGAAGGGCGCGCGCTTCACCGATCCGATGCTGTGCCTGGAATCGGCGATCGCCGGCCATGGCGTGATGCTCGGCTGGCAATTGCTCACCGCCGATGCGCTGGCCGACGGCCGACTCGTGGCGCCGTTCGGAATCCGCGCCCAGAGCGGTCTCGGCTATTGGCTGGTGACCTCCTCGGCCAAGGCCGAAAACCGCAAGGTCCGGGATTTCAAGGTCTGGATCAAAGAAGAGATCGAGGCGACGATGGCACAGTTCGGGTCGCCGAATGCGGCCACCGCACCCACCGGTGGGATCGCGGTGGAAAGCACCGTGCCACCGGTCTATGTAGAGTGAGACATCAAACTACGGCAGGCAGGATCATGACCACACATTCACGCGGCGTTTCCGCATCGATCGACCCGGTGAAGCTCGACAGGCTGGCGGAAGTCGCCATCAAGGTCGGGCTGCAGTTGCAACCCGGACAGGACCTGGTGCTGACGTCGTCGATAGCGGCGCTGCCGCTGACCAGGCGGATCGTCGAGCATGCCTACAAGGCCGGCGCCGGGCTGGTGACGCCGATCTTCAACGACGACGAGATGACGCTGGCGCGCTATCGCTTCGGCGCCGATGCCAGTTTCGACCGCGCCGCCGGCTGGCTTTATGAAGGCATGGCGAAGGCCTTCTCCAACAATGCGGCGCGGCTTGCCGTGCGCGGCGAGGATCCGTCGCTGTTGTCGGCGCAGGATCCGGCGAAAGTGGCGCGCGCCAACAAGGCGAATTCGATGGCCTATCAGCCGGCACTGGAGAAGATCACCGGCTTCGATATCAATTGGAACATCGTCGCCTACCCGGATCTCGCCTGGGCCAGGCAGGTCTTCCCAGATGATGCCGACGACGTTGCCGTGGCGAAGCTCGCAGACGCCATCTTCGCGGCGTCGCGGGTGGACGTCGAAGACCCGATCGGCAACTGGAAGGCGCACAATGCAGCACTTCGTGGCCGCACCGAATGGCTCAACGGCCACAATTTCCATGCGCTGCATTTCACCGGGCCGGGCACCGACCTGACCGTCGGGCTGGCGGACGGCCATGAATGGATGGGCGGCGCCTCGACCGCCAAGAACGGCATTACCTGCAACCCGAACATCCCGACCGAGGAAGTCTTCACTACGCCGCATGCCAGGCGTGTTGAGGGCCACGGGTCCTCGACCAAGCCGCTGTCCTACCAAGGCACGCTGATCGACGAGATCTCGGTGCGTTTCGAGGAGGGCCGGATCGTCGAGGCGAAGGCTTCGAAGGGCGAGGACGTGCTGAAGAAGGTGCTCGACACCGACGAGGGCGCGCGCCGTCTCGGCGAGGTGGCGCTGGTGCCGCATTCCTCGCCGATCGCGGCCAGCGGCCTGTTGTTCTTCAACACGTTGTTCGACGAGAACGCCGCCTGCCACATCGCGCTCGGCCAATGCTATTCGAAGTGTTTCGTCGACGGCGCCTCGCTCAGCCAGGACGAGATCGCCGCACGCGGCGGCAACAAGAGCTTCATCCACATCGACTGGATGATCGGCTCGGACAAGATCGACATAGATGGCGTCCACAAGGACGGCGCCCGTGTGCCGGTGATGCGCAAGGGCGAGTGGGCCTGACAGGCCCTTAAGGAGGGTCCGATGGCCTTCGACCTGGCGGTCAAGCGGATCTACGAGCCGCCGGCGCCCGACGATGGGCAACGGGTTCTGGTCGACCGGATCTGGCCACGCGGCGTCAGCAAGCAAGAGGCCGTGCTGGCGCTATGGCTGAGGGAGATCGCACCGAGCGACGGCTTGCGCGGATGGTTCGGCCATGCGCCAGAGCGCTGGGCGGAGTTTCAGAAGCGATATCGGGCTGAGCTGGACGGGAATGCAGAGGTGGTCAGGCAGTTGCGTGCGCTGCTCGACACGGGAAAGGTCACGCTACTCTATGGTGCGCATGACGAAGCGCACAACAATGCGGTGGCGCTGGCGGCGTATCTCAGAAAGTCGGATTGAAGGGCGCCTATTCCCTGCAACGGTGGCGATTGGCCGATCTCCCCACTTGCGGGGGAGATGCCTGAGACAAGTTCGATTTTGGAACAACCAACGGTTGGCGATCCTTCCCACCCCCCTCTGGCCTGCCGGCCATCTCCCCCGCAAGGGGGGAGATCGGCAGCTTCGCCGTCCTGCTGCTCCTACTTAAAACTCCCCACCGCCTGCTGATAAACATCCGGCTTGAACCCGACCAGAATCCTGTCGCCCAGGTCCAGCACCGGCCGCTTGATCATGGTTGGCTTGGCCAGCATCATCGCCTTGGCCTTCTTCTCGTCGAGGTTCTGCTTGTCTTTGTCGGCCAATTCGCGAAAGGTCGTGCTTGCCTTGTTGAGCAGGATTTCCCAGCCAACCTTGCCRACCCAGCCATCCAGCCGCTTCGCCTCCAGCC
>NZ_JBFULQ010000371.1:0-5761 GCF_054049815.1 Mesorhizobium sp. P5_C1
ACATTCCGGCGTTTCTGCCGCCGTTTTGGCTTTCGCGCAACAGTGCGATGACTGTGACCGGGCGCTGACCACATTTCGGCTGGACGCGACTTAGTTCTGCCGCACTCTGGCTGTCCGGGATGTCGCGGGGGTAGGCAGGCCTTTTGGCCGGAGTTGGAATTTCTGAGTGCCTTTGAAGAATATCTTTGCCATTGTCCTTGCCTTGCTCGTCGCCGGCTGTGCCGGTACGCAAACACAGGAACTGCTTGGTAGCGCGATCGTCGCGACGCCGGTGACGGAGATCGCCGGCAACCACAGCATCTTCATCGCGACGACGCGCAAGAAATCCGACGATCCCAACAAGGTTTTCGACGGTGAGCGCTCGGCCACGCTGAATTACGCCCGCGTCACCGTCACGGTGCCAGGCTCCCACCAGACCGGCCAGATCGAGCGCCGGTCGCGCGGCAAATCCGACGACCCGGCGAAATATTTCATGGCGTCCGAAGTCGTCGGCTACGACGCACAGCCGAAGTTCTCCAGCGCGCTCGACGCTGACATCGCGGCGCGCGGCGGCCGCGTTATGGTCTTCGTCCATGGCTACAACACCGGTTTCGATGATGCCGTCTACCGCTTGACGCAGATCGTCCACGATTCCGGCTATCCGGGCACGCCGGTGCTGTTTTCCTGGGCCTCCGGCGCCAAGACCACCGACTATGTCTATGACAAGGAAAGCGCCAGCGCGGCCCGCGACCAGCTCGAAGTGACCTTGAGGATGCTGGAGCAGTCCGGAGCGCGGCGCATCGACATCGTCGCCCATTCGATGGGCACCTGGGTGACGATGGAAACGCTGCGCCAGATGGCCATCAGCGGCGACCGCGATCTCGGCGGCAAACTCGGCGACGTGGTGCTGGCCTCGCCCGACATCGATGTCGATGTGTTCAAGAGCCAGATGAGGCGCTACGGCAAGCCTGACAAACCATTCATCCTGCTGTTGTCCGACGACGATCGGGCACTGAGGCTCTCCGGCCTGATTGCCGGCTCGCGGCCACGCGTCGGCGACTACAAGGATGCCGCCGATCTTGCCTCCTACGGCGTGACCGTGGTCGATCTTTCGAAGGTCAAGGGAAGCGATAGCTTCAACCACACCAAATTCGCCGACAATCCCGAACTGGTGAAGATGATCGGCCAGCGGCTGCGCGACGATGACGGCTTTGCCAGCGATCGCGACGTGACCGATCGCATCGGCCTGCTCGGAAAATAAGACGAAATCCCACGATTTTGCCGTGCCTGTTCATCATCGCAGACGTCTAGGCGCACTTTGAACTGGACCGCGCCGCCCTCTGGCTTTATCGGAATATCCAGCGACGTCATGCGTTTGACGTCCCCCCCTTGCGGAGCCGGCGTGTGACCGTGCGTTCGAAGCGCTACCTTGTCGTCGCATTCGCGCTCGCTGTCACCGGCTGCGCCGGCCAGAAAACCCATGATCTGCTCAACAAGACGACGATCACGGTGCCCGCTTCCGACATCGCTGCGACGCATGAGATCTTCGTTGCCACCACCCGGCAGAGGGCAACAAAGAACCCGCGACAGGTCTACGACGGCGACCGTTCGCTGACCACCAGCTTTGCCCGGGTCGACGTGACCGTTCCCAAAAGCCATCAGCTCGGCGCCATCGAGCGGGTCAAGGGATCCGCAAACAGCAATCCGGCCAAGGATTTCACCGCCAAGGACGTGACCTTCTATGAAGGCGCGCCGCAATTCGCCAAGGCGGTCGGCGCCGACATCGCCATGAGCGGCGGACGTGCGCTGGTTTTCGTGCACGGCTTCAACAACGGTTTCGACGACGGCATCTATCGGCTGACGCAGATCGCCCACGACACGAAATATCCCGGCACACCGGTGCTGTTTTCCTGGGCGTCAAGCGGCAAGACGACCGGTTATATCTACGACAAGGAAAGCGCCAACGCGGCACGCGACGACCTCGAGGCGACGCTCAGGATGCTGGCCAAGACGCGGGTCAAGAGCATCGACATCATCGCTCACTCGATGGGAACCTGGGTGACGATGGAAGCGCTGCGGCAGCTCGCCATCACCGGCGATCGCGATCTCGGCGGCAAGCTCGGCTATGTCGTCCTGGCCTCGCCGGACATCGATGTCGATGTGTTCAAGAAGCAGATGATCCGCTACGGCAAGCCGGACAAGCCGTTCGCCATCCTGCTCTCGGGCGACGACCGCGCCCTCAAGCTGTCTTCCCTAATCTCTGGCGACAAGCCGCGCGTTGGCGATTACGGCAATGCCGCCGACCTTGCCAGCTATGGCGTGGTCGTGGTGGACCTGACCAAGACCAAGAGCGGCGACCGTTTGAACCATGCCAAATTCGCCGACAACCCGATCCTGGTGCAACTGCTCGGCGACCGGCTGCGCACACCGGCCGCTTTACGAGCGGACGAGCCCGACGCGGTGCGGTTCGATGACATCGGCCAAGGTATAGGCAAGGCCGTCGGCTCGGTCGCCGAGGTCGTGATCACCACGCCGTTCAAGGTGCTGACCGTCGGCGCTGGCGGGTGATCAGCCGAGCGCCGACGGCTGATCTCAGACGAAAAGATCGACCTTCTGGAACGTCGTCACATCGATCAGCCCGACGTCGGAAATCCTCAGTTCCGGAATGACGACCAGTGCCAGCAGCGAGTGCTGCATATAGGCGTTGTTCAACGAACAGCCCATCTTGCGCATCGCTTCGGTCAGCTTCTCGGCCTTGGCGGCGACGATTTCCGCCCGCTCGTCCGACATCAGCCCCGCGATCGGCATTTCGACCAGCGCCAGTTCCTTACCCTTGGAGAACAGCACGACGCCGCCGCCGACCTCGCCCAGTCGGTTCACGGCCAGCGCCATGTCCTGCTTATTGGTGCCGACAACGATGATGTGGTGCGAATCGTGCGCCACGCTGGAGGCCATGGCGCAATCGCCCATGTAGCCGAAGCCGGAGACGAAGGCGTTGGTGACGCCGCCTGTGCCCTTGTGGCGCTCGACCAGCGCGATCTGGCAGATATCGTTGCGGCGATCCATGGCGACCAGCCCGTCCTCGACCGGCAGATCCGCTTCCAGTGCACGCGTCGGCGCCTGGTTCTCGATGACGCCAATGACGCGCACGCGGACCTCGTTGGCGCCCTTGGGAGCCGCGATGTCGAAGTCGCCGGCCTTGAGTTTCTTGCCGAGCTTGACGGTGTTCTTGGCCGTCTTCGGGTAGTCATAGGCCGGAATGTCGATTTCGAGCTTGCCGCCCTTGGCCAGCCTGACGCCACGCGCATAGACCTCGTCGATGGTCATCGCCGAGAGATCCGAGACGATCAGCAGGTCGGCCAGCCGGCCCGGCGCGATCGAGCCGATCTCGCGTTCGAGCTTGAAATGCTGGGCGGTGTTGAGCGTCGCCATCTGGATTGCTGTTACAGGCTTCAACCCTTGTTGGATGGCGTGCCGCACCACCCGGTCCATATGGCCTTCATGGACCAGCGTACCGGAATGGCTGTCGTCCGTGCACAGGATGAAGTTGCGCGGATCGATGCCGCTCTCGGTCACCGCCTTGATCTGCGAGGCGACGTCATACCAGGCCGAGCCGAGCCGCAGCATCGCCTTCATGCCCTGGCGCACACGCGCAATGGCATCTTCGGCCCGCGTACCCTCGTGGTCGTCTTCCGGCCCGCCAGCGACATAGCCATGGAACGGCAGGCCGAGATCGCGCGAGGCATAGTGTCCGCCAACCGTTTTCCCCGCTTTCACGGTCGCCGCGATCTCACCAGACATGACCGGGTCGTTGGCGGCGACGCCGGGGAAATTCATCACTTCGCCCAGCCCGATGATGTTTTCCCAAGTCATCGCTTCGGCGACATCAGCGACCGTCAGCTCGGCGCCGGCATGTTCCAGCCCTGGTGCCGAAGGCACGCAGGACGGCATCTGCACATGCACGTTGACCGGCATCGCGACGGCTTCGTCATGCATCAGCCGCACGCCGGGCAGGCCCAGCACATTGGCTATCTCGTGCGGATCGACAAACATCGAGGTGGTGCCGTGCGGAATGACGGCGCGGCAGAACTCGGTGACCGTCACCATGCCGCTCTCGACATGCATGTGCGCGTCGCAAAGGCCGGGAACCAGATAGCGCCCGCCGGCGTCGACCACCTTTGTGCCCTGGCCGATGGCATGGCTGGCGTTCGGCCCGCAATAGGCGAAGCGCCCGCCGGCAATGGCGATGTCGGTCCCGGCGATGACCTCGCCAGAATGGACGTTCACCCAGCGGCCGTTGCGGATGACGAGATCGGCGGGTTTGCGGCCCATGGCGACATCGACCAGCTGCGTTGCCATCTCGGTCCAGGGTTTGGGTTTTGTCGCATGCGCCGATGGCTTCTTGGCCATGAAAGACTCCTGTTTGCCCGACTGTGCCAAGCCGGTGTGGTTTTGACCAGCATCAAACTGGGACCTGTTGCGCCATGACAAAGGCCGTCCGGCTTTTCACCAAGGCTACTGCGCGCTGACGTCGACCGTGACTTTCGCCTTTCCGGCCGAAATTTGATCGGCGAGACGCCTGAGTTCGCCCTTGGCGAACCTGCCGTTGATCATGACCTCGCCGCCGAGGATGGGTTCGACCAGCCGCGGCGACATCACGACGTTGCCGCCAACGCTGAGATCAATCGTCTTCCCGACATTCGCCTTGGTGAAAGCGGCGAATGCACGCCCACTGTCCGGCGTCATCTTGAGGTTGAGCGCCACTTGTCCTGGCGCCGGATCGGGTACCACCACGGCCTTGGCGATTGTTAGCGTCAATGGCTCGGCCATGGCGAGGCCGCAGGCGAGCAGTCCGATGGCCGTTGCAGCAATCGGGAGAAACAGGACGCGCATCGGGAATTTTCTCCAAACCGCCGATCTTGCACGGCGACGCTGCCGCGCCAATGCCGCTTGTCTCCGGTCTGGCGGCACCGGGCTTGCGACCGGTATCGGCCAGAATAGGATTCCGTTTTGTCGTAAATCGGGTTACCCTTCCGACAAGGGCCTTTCTGAATTCGTCATTTCGGGGAGTTCGATGTGCGTCGCCTGATGGTCGCAACTGCCGGTTTTCTCGCTGCCCTGGCCGTGCCGGCTTCCGCAGCCGACCCCACCGTCGACGTCCCGATGACCGCGCCCGGCTTCGACTGGACCGGCTACTACGCCGGCCTGCAGGCTGGATATGGCTGGGGCCAGTCCGATATCAACGGGACGGGGGGCGAGCCATTTTCCGTCTCGCCCGATATCGACGGCGGTTTTGTCGGCGGCCATATCGCCGGCCTGTGGCAGTTCGACCAGGCAGTGATCGGCGCCGAGGCCGACCTCAACTATTCCTCGGTCGACGGCTCGACCGAGGCGGAGCCGGGAAACACTTTCGGCACCGACGTCAAATGGTTCGGATCAATCAACGCCAAGGCCGGCTACGCAATGGACCGGCTGCTGGTCTATGGCATCGGCGGCATCGCCTTTGCCGGCATCGAAACGTCGCAAGCGACAGGCACGGCGTTCGACAGCTCACGCACGAGTGTCGGCTGGGCAGTGGGTGCCGGCGTCGACTACGCGCTGACCGACAAGTTCGTCGTCGGCGCCCAGTATCGCTACTATGATTTCGGCTCGGAGCATTTTGACGCGTCCGGCGATTTCACCGACCGCGACCAGGATGTGAAGCTGAACACGGTGGGTATAAATTTGAGCTACAAGTTCTGAGCCTCGCGAGCGGCCTGGCGCGACCCGGCCAAGGCTGTGG
>NZ_JBFULQ010000372.1:0-5756 GCF_054049815.1 Mesorhizobium sp. P5_C1
GTGTCCCAGATGGTCGACCGTGTGCTGGCGGTCGAGGAAGGCACCCGCCTGTTCATCCTGGCGCCGATGGTGCGCGGCCGCAAAGGCGAGTACCGCAAGGAATTGCTGGAACTGCAGAAGAAGGGCTTTCAGCGCGTCAAGGTCGACGGCGTCTTCTATGAAATCGCCGACGTGCCGGCGCTGGACAAGAAGTACAAGCATGACCTCGACGTCGTCGTCGACCGCATCGTCGTGCGTGGCGATCTCGCCACCCGGCTAGCAGATTCCATCGAGACGGCACTGAGGCTCGCCGATGGGCTGGCGGTCGCCGAATTCGCCGACAAGCCGCTCGACGCCAGCCAGACGGGCGAGGATTCGGTCAACAAGTCCAAGAACGAGACGCACGAGCGAATCCTGTTCTCGGAAAAGTTCGCCTGTCCGGTCTCCGGCTTCACCATTCCGGAAATCGAGCCACGTCTTTTCTCCTTCAACAATCCGTTTGGCGCCTGCCCGACCTGCGACGGTCTCGGCAGCCAGCGCGCCATCGACCCCAACCTCGTCGTGCCCGACGAGAACGTCTCACTGCGCGACGGTGCGGTCAGCCCGTGGGCGAAATCGACCTCGCCCTATTACGCGCAGACGCTGGAAGCGCTGGGCAAGGCCTACAATTTCAAGCTCGGCGACAAGTTCAGGGATTTGAGCGCGGAAGCCCAGGAGGCCATCCTGCGCGGCACCGGCGAGCGCGAAATCACCTTCCAGTATGATGACGGCCTGCGCTCCTACAAGACCACCAAGACCTTTGAAGGCGTCATCCCCAATCTCGAGCGCCGCTGGAAAGAAACCGAATCCGCCTGGATGCGCGAGGAGATCGAGCGCTTCATGTCGGCGACGCCTTGCCCGGTCTGCAAGGGCTATCGGCTCAAGCCCGAGTCACTGGCCGTGAAGATCGCCGGCAAGCACATCGGCGAAGTCACCGAACAGTCGATCCGTAACGCCGACAAGTGGTTCACCGACCTGCCAGCTTCGCTCAACGACAAGCAGAACGAGATCGCCGTGCGCGTCTTGAAGGAGATCCGCGAGCGGCTGCGCTTCCTCAACGATGTCGGGCTCGACTATCTGACGCTGTCGCGCAATTCCGGCACTCTGTCGGGCGGCGAGAGCCAGCGTATTCGCCTGGCTTCGCAGATCGGTTCCGGTCTCACCGGCGTGCTCTATGTTCTGGACGAGCCGTCGATCGGCCTGCACCAGCGCGACAACGCACGCCTGCTCGACACGCTGAAGCACCTGCGCGACATCGGCAACACGGTGATTGTCGTCGAGCATGACGAGGACGCCATCCTGCATGCTGACTATGTCGTCGACATGGGCCCTGCCGCCGGCATCCATGGCGGCGAGATCATCGCCCAGGGCACGCCGCAGCAGGTGATGGCCAATCCGAATTCGATCACCGGCAAATATTTGTCGGGCGCGCTCGAAGTGGCGACGCCCGGCGTGCGGCGCGAGGCGAAGAAGAACCGGCGGCTGAAGGTCGTCGGCGCGCGCGGCAACAATCTGAAGAACGTCACCGCCGAAATCCCGCTCGGCACCTTCACCGCCGTCACCGGCGTGTCAGGCGGCGGCAAGTCGACCTTCCTGATCGAGACGCTGTTCAAGGCGGCGTCGCGCCGCATCATGGGCTCGCGCGAGCATCCGGCCGACCACGACCGCATCGAGGGCCTCGAATTCCTCGACAAGGTCATCGACATCGACCAGTCGCCGATTGGGCGCACGCCGCGTTCCAACCCCGCCACCTATACCGGCGCCTTCACGCCGATCCGCGACTGGTTCGCCGGCCTGCCGGAAGCCAAGGCGCGCGGCTACCAGCCCGGCCGCTTCTCCTTCAACGTCAAGGGCGGCCGCTGCGAGGCTTGCCAGGGCGACGGCGTCATCAAGATCGAGATGCACTTTTTGCCCGACGTCTACGTCACCTGCGACGTCTGCCACGGCAAGCGCTACAACCGCGAGACGCTCGACGTGCTGTTCAAGGGCAAGTCGATCGCCGACGTGCTCGACATGACGGTCGAGGAAGGCGTCGATTTCTTCGCCGCCGTGCCAGGCGTGCGCGACAAGCTCGACACGCTGAAGCAGGTCGGCCTCGGCTACATCCATATCGGCCAGCAGGCGACGACCCTGTCGGGCGGCGAGGCGCAGCGCATCAAGCTCGCCAAGGAACTGTCGCGCAAGGCAACCGGCAAGACACTCTACATTCTGGACGAGCCGACCACCGGTCTGCATTTCCACGATGTCGCCAAGCTGCTGGAAGTGCTGCACGAACTGGTCGACCAGGGCAACACGGTAGTGGTCATCGAGCACAATCTCGAGGTGATAAAAACCGCCGACTGGGTGCTCGACCTCGGCCCCGAAGGCGGCGACGGCGGCGGCGAACTGGTGGCGTCCGGCACGCCGGAAGCGATCGTGGGCGAAAAGCGCAGCTACACCGGCCAGTTCCTCAAGGAGCTGCTGGAGCGGCGCCCCGGAGGCAAGCGCGAAGCGGCGGAGTGATGGCGAACCAGTCGGCGCTTGGAGAGCATTTGAATGACAATCCGAAGAGCGCTTCCCGGTGATCTCGAAACTGTCGTCTCGCTGACGGAAGCCGCCTACGCGCCCTATTCCGCACTGTTCGGCGCGCCACCGATCCCCGTCACTGAGGACTATGCACCGCGCATCGCGCGTGGCGAGGTCTGGCTCCTGGAGCGTGACGGCGAACTTGCCGGTCTCCTCACTCTGGAACGTCACGACGACCACGCGATGATCTTCTCAGTCGCCGTCGCGCCAGGATTTCAGGGCAAGGGCTTTGGCATTGCCCTGCTCAAACAAGCGGACGACCAGACGCTGGCGTGGGGCCTGCCCGAGGTGCGGCTCTACACCAACGCCAAAATGGAGCGGAACATCGCGCTCTATCTGGCCTATGGTTTCCACGAAACGGGTCGCCGGCCCCATCCATACCGGCCAGGATGGGTGCTCGTCGACATGGCGAAGCCGGTCGACAAGATCACGACGGGCTGACTTTTCTGAATTCGGGAGGATGGCAATGAGCAAATCGGGAACAATCCGCTCCGGCATGGGCGGCTGGACGTTCGAACCCTGGGATACGTCCTTTTATCCCGAAAAGCTCTCCAAGGCCAAGCAGCTGCAATATGCCAGCCGGCAGGTCTCGAGCATAGAGGTCAACGGCACCTATTATTCCAGCTTCAAGGAACCGACCTTCGTCAAATGGGCGAGCGAAGCGCCAGACGGTTTCGTCTATTCGCTCAAGGGCAACCGCTTCGTCACCAACAGGCGCGTGCTCGGCGAGGCCGGTGAATCGATGATGCGTTTCCTCGGTTCGGGCGTGGCGGCGCTCGGTGAAAAGCTCGGACCGATCCTGTGGCAGTTCGCGCCGACGAAAAAGTTCGACCCGGACGATTTCGAAGCCTTCCTCAAGCTGCTCCCGGAAAAGCAGGACGGCGTTGCGCTGCGCCACGCGGTCGAGGTGCGCAACGACAGTTTCATGGTGCCGGAATTCGCGGCGCTGGTGCGCAAATACAAGGCGGCGATCGTCTATGCCGACCACGCTAAATATCCGGCCATCGCCGACGTCACCGGCGATTTCATCTATGCCCGGCTGCAGACCGGCAGCGACGACAATCCCGATTGCTACACGCCGGCAGGCCTGGATGAATGGGCCGCGCKCGCCAGGACCTGGGCCGAAGGCAATGTGCCGGCCGACCTGCCGCGCACCGATCTCTCGACCGAAGCACCCGTCAAACCGCGCGACGTGTTCGTCTACTTCATCACCGAGGGCAAGGTGCGGGCGCCGTTCGGCGCCATGGCGCTGTTGAAGCGGGTGGCCGACTAAGGACATCGGCATAAGGACTTTCACGCCAAGCGCCTCTCCTATGCGTTTTTGGGGCAGGAAGGCGTCCAATCGAGGCAATTTCGGCACATTCGTAACCTTATCGATACCTCCTTGCTGCATGAATCCAGGCTGGCCAAGCCGCAGAGCTGGGATCGCCGCCGGCAAGGAACGAGGGCATGTCGCTCGACTACACTTCACTTCTGCTGGCTGTTGGTTTTTCCGCCACCTGCCTGAGCCTGACACTGTTTGGCATGTGGTTGACTGCTCGCTCGGAGAAATTCCTGCTGACATGGGCGGTCAGCCTGCTGTTGGTAGTCGCCGACATTTTTGCCTATGACGCCTATATCGACATGCCCGGGCGCCTGCTCGGCATCGCGACCGTTGCCCTGCTCCTGCTTGGTTTTTCAGCCATGCTGGGCGCGGCCTACCAGTTCCGAACCGGCGGCTCGCCGATCCCGCGAACGGTGGTTGGCAGCATTTCGCTGGCCGTCGTGCTGCCTGCCATGGCTCTCGGCTATGACGGTCTCGGCTTCATGCTGGAGAACATGTTTGCTGCCTTGCTTCTGTTCGCAACGGCGCTCGAATACTGGAAGGGTCGCAACGAAGCGCCTGCCCTGACAATCGGCATCACGGCGCTCTATTCGGCCACGGCCACGTCCTTCGCCCTCTGCGCCATGGTTCTCGCCTGGGACGGAAAGCTGATCCTTGGGCATGCACCAAGCAATTGGGCCGAGGAGTTGAGCCTCATCATCGTCATCGCCAGCATGACCGGCATTGGCGCCCTGTCGCTGGCGCTCAATCAAGGGCGCTTGGCCAGGCATCACCGCCACAACGCCCTGACCGACCCGCTGACGGGCCTACTCAACCGGCGCGCGCTGTTCGACCTGCATGGCAGTGCCCCGGTCGGAGCCTTCACCGCTGTGGTTGTGTTCGACCTCGACGGCTTCAAGTCCATCAACGACGAATTCGGCCACGCCGCTGGCGACGAGGTGCTGAGGGTGTTCGCCAGGGAACTCGCCGGCAATCTTCGCCCGACCGACGTCGCCGCGCGCATGGGCGGCGAGGAATTCGCTCTGGTGCTGAAGCGGACCTTGCCCGAAACGGCGGAGGCCACGGCCGAGGCCATACGGTCCGGCTTCGCCGCATGCCGCATCGAAACCGAGACGGGTTCGCTGACATGCACGGTCAGTGCCGGATTTGCTTTCGGCACAAAGGAGGGCCTCAGCTTCGACAAGGTGCTCAGCGCCGCCGACAAGGCGCTCTACGCTGCCAAGCGCGGCGGCCGCAACCGCGTCACCGCCTCGCCACTCCGGCGCGTGGGTTAACTGCAATCCTGATATGTCGACCGTATCGTCGGGACAGCCTTGCCTGTTTCGGCAAGACGATCGTGAGTGAAGGCAGCCCTATGCCGCCATGACGATTTCGTTGAAAGCATCGAGATCGACATAGAAGACCTTGGTGATTTCCTCGATCAGTTCATCGCGATCGTACCCCTGGGACCTCAATATGTTGATCGCGGTGATGATATCGACGCGTTCGGTTAGCCGCCGCTTCTGATAGTCCTCGACGTAACGTTCCATGGCAGTCCCTTAGCCTGTGTGCCCAAACGCGTTGAACGACAATCAGATCGCAGGAGGGAAGCTAGGAATGCATGCTTGCGTGGAACTTGCCCGGCCATCGCCGCGCCCCTCGATCTGCGATAACACCAGACTGATACGGAAACGGCCGACTCACAAAAGCCAAGAAAAGACTAGCACGCAGCCGCCGCCGCGCCAGAGACACGGATGACTGGATCGAAGAAATATTGGACTTGCGAAAGACTTCGGACCGTCACCTGAAGTCCATTGCCGATTCTAGTGCATGTCCCCTAAAAGTGCGCAGCGGTTTTGGGACAACGACA
>NZ_JBFULQ010000373.1:0-5750 GCF_054049815.1 Mesorhizobium sp. P5_C1
CCTGTGGCGCCGGTTGCTCCAGTCGAACCCGTGGCACCGGTAGAGCCGGTTGCACCGGTCGAGCCCGTCGAGCCGGTATCGCCAGTGGAGCCCGTATCGCCGGTCGCACCTGTGGCTCCGGTTGCCCCAGTCGAACCAGTGGCACCGGTAGAGCCCGTCGCTCCAGTATCGCCCGTCGCTCCGGTCGAACCCGTAGAGCCCGTCGCGCCAGTATCACCAGTTGCGCCGGTGGAACCCGTAGCACCTGTGGCTCCGGTTGCACCGGTCGAGCCAGTAGCTCCGGTATCGCCGGTCGCGCCTGTGGCGCCGGTTGCTCCAGTCGAACCCGTGGCACCGGTAGAGCCGGTTGCACCGGTCGAGCCAGTCGAGCCGGTGGCTCCGGTCGAGCCGGTGGCTCCGGTCGAGCCGGTATCGCCAGTTGCACCCGTCGAGCCAGTGGCGCCAGTCGAGCCAGTCGAACCCGTTGCACCAGTGTCGCCAGTCGCACCTGTCGAGCCAGTTGCGCCGGTCGAGCCGGTATCACCAGTCGAACCAGTCGAGCCAGTCGCACCAGTCGAGCCAGTTGCACCCGTCGAGCCAGTTGCGCCGGTCGAACCAGTCGAGCCGGTGGCTCCGGTCGAGCCGGTATCGCCAGTTGCACCCGTCGAGCCAGTGGCGCCAGTCGAGCCGGTGGCTCCGGTCGAGCCCGTCGCTCCAGTATCGCCCGTCGCTCCGGTCGAACCCGTAGAGCCCGTCGCGCCGGTATCACCAGTTGCGCCGGTGGAACCCGTAGCACCTGTGGCTCCGGTTGCTCCAGTCGAACCTGTGGCTCCCGTATCGCCAGTTGCCCCAGTCGAGCCGGTGGCGCCCGTATCGCCGGTCGCGCCTGTGGCTCCGGTTGAACCGGTCGAGCCAGTAGCTCCGGTATCGCCGGTTGCGCCGGTCGAACCTGTTGAGCCCGTCGCTCCGGTATCGCCGGTTGCACCCGTGGCGCCTGTATCCCCGGTTGCGCCAGTCGAACCCGTGGCGCCCGTATCACCAGTCGCACCTGTGGCTCCGGTTGCTCCAGTCGAACCTGTTGCACCGGTAGAGCCCGTCGCTCCAGTATCGCCGGTTGCGCCGGTTGAACCAGTGGCGCCAGTATCGCCGGTCGCGCCGGTGGTACCAGTCGAACCCGTTGCGCCGGTATCGCCGGTCGCACCTGTGGCTCCGGTTGCTCCAGTCGAACCTGTGGCTCCCGTATCGCCAGTGGCGCCTGTCGAACCCGTGGCGCCGGTATCGCCGGTCGCACCTGTGGCTCCGGTTGCTCCAGTCGAACCTGTGGCTCCCGTATCGCCAGTGGCGCCTGTCGAACCCGTGGCGCCGGTATCGCCGGTCGCACCTGTGGCTCCGGTCGAGCCGGTGGCGCCCGTATCGCCGGTCGAACCTGTGGCTCCGGTTGAACCGGTCGAGCCAGTAGCTCCGGTATCGCCAGTTGCGCCAGTCGAACCCGTGGCACCGGTATCGCCGGTTGCGCCGGTCGAACCTGTTGAGCCCGTCGCTCCGGTATCGCCGGTTGCGCCTGTGGCTCCGGTTGCACCCGTGGCGCCTGTATCCCCGGTTGCGCCAGTCGAACCCGTGGCGCCCGTATCACCAGTGGCGCCAGTCGAACCCGTGGCGCCCGTATCGCCGGTCGCACCTGTGGCTCCGGTTGCTCCCGTCGAACCCGTAGCTCCCGTATCGCCGGTTGCGCCGGTCGAACCCGTGGCGCCGGTATCGCCGGTCGCACCTGTGGCTCCGGTTGCTCCAGTCGAACCTGTAGCTCCCGTATCGCCAGTGGCGCCTGTCGAACCCGTGGCGCCGGTATCGCCGGTCGCACCTGTGGCTCCGGTTGCTCCAGTCGAACCCGTGGCGCCCGTATCACCAGTCGCACCTGTGGCTCCGGTTGCTCCAGTCGAACCTGTGGCTCCCGTATCGCCAGTTGCGCCTGTCGAACCCGTGGCACCGGTATCGCCGGTCGCGCCTGTGGCTCCGGTCGAACCTGTGGCTCCCGTGTCGCCGGTCGCGCCGGTCGACCCCGTGGCGCCAGTATCGCCGGTCGCACCTGTGGCTCCGGTTGCTCCAGTCGAACCMGTRGCTCCCGTATCSCCWGTGGCGCCGGTTGAACCCGTGGCGCCKGTATCGCCGGTCGCRCCTGTGGCTCCGGTTGCTCCAGTCGAACCTGTGGCTCCCGTATCGCCAGTKGCGCCTGTCGAACCCGTGGCGCCGGTATCACCAGTCGCGCCCGTTGCTCCGGTGGCCCCCGTATCGCCGGTCGCACCTGTGGCTCCGGTTGCTCCGGTCGAGCCAGTAGCTCCGGTATCGCCGGTTGCACCAGTCGAGCCAGTTGCGCCCGTATCGCCTGTGGCGCCGGTTGAACCCGTGGCGCCGGTATCGCCGGTCGAGCCCGTGGCTCCGGTATCGCCAGTCGAGCCAGTTGCGCCGGTATCGCCAGTAGAGCCTGTCGCGCCCGTGGCTCCGGTTGAACCTGTGGCGCCGGTATCACCGGTCGAGCCAGTTGCGCCGGTATCGCCCGTGGCGCCGGTCGCACCTGTGGCTCCGGTTGCGCCGGTCGCACCCGTGGCGCCAGTATCGCCAGTATTGCCAGCGGCGCCTGTCGAACCCGTTGCGCCCGTATCGCCAGTCGCACCTGTGGGTCCGGTTGCGCCGGTCGCACCCGTGGCGCCAGAATCGCCCGTGGCGCCAGTAGCTCCAGTCGAACCTGTGGCGCCCGTATCGCCGGTCGCGCCGGTGGCTCCGGTTGCTCCGGTCGAACCTGTGGCGCCCGTATCACCAGTCGCGCCTGTAGAACCAGTGGCGCCCGTATTGCCGGTCGCACCTGTGGCTCCGGTGGCGCCAGTCGAACCTGTGGCGCCAGTCGCACCGGTCGAGCCAGTCGCACCAGTGCCGCCGGTCGCACCAGTTGAACCTGTGGCGCCAGTCGATCCCGTAGCGCCGGTCGTACCAGTCGCGCCGGTCGCACCTGTCGAGCCAGTCGCACCAGTGGCGCCGCTCGCGCCGGTCGAACCCGTGGCGCCGGTTGCACCCGTAGCGCCAGTTGAACCTGTAGCGCCAGTCGCACCCGCGCCGGTAGGGCCGGTGGGGCCGGTAGGACCGGTGTTACTGGCGAAGGAGAAGGAGCTGAAAGTGTCACCGTTGCTTGTGGCGCTAATCGCTCCAGTCAACGTTACAACAAAAGTAAACGAGCTGCCGGAAGTTGTCGTTCCAGACGTGTAAATCGCATACGTGTCGGTGGCGTTTGGAACGGTAAAAGTGACAGAAAAACCATTGAATCCTGAATTAGTCCTATTTGGCAACGTAAAGCTGCCAACTATTAAATTGCTTGTCGTATCTACTACATAAAAAATATTAGTACTCTGTGTAGAACCATTGGAGATTGTCCCCCCGATGGTGAGTTCTGATGACAACACCCCCGTGTATGCGGCAATAGCCGCACTCGAAATCGGGGGGAGCAGTACAAGCTCATTCTTGCTCCGCACGATCTCCCAGGCGCCGCCCAGCGCCGACGCGCCGACGCGCCCGGCCGCCGCCGCTACAAAAGCGCCAGCTGCCTCTTCCAACTGTTCGACGAACGCCTCGCCGGCGTTACCCTTGCCCGTCTCGCAGCTCCACAGCTGCAGGTCGCCGTCTTCGGCCAGGGCCCGGCCGATCGCGGCCAGGTCGCCGGCGTCGCGCGCCAGCGTTTCGCGCGACCATTCGCCGGCCGCGAAGGCGACGCGCCCAGGCGCGCCGTGGGCGATGATGTGCACGGCCGCAAGGCCTTGGCGGCCGGCCAGCGCCGCCGCCATCTGTGCGGCCGCCGGCCGCGCCGCGTCGAGGAGCACCGGCTGCACGCCGGCCCGCAGCCCGGCAAGGATGGCGGGTATGTCGGCGACGGCGGGATCGATGAACAGGACTTCGGGCTCGAACGTCATGGCTCGCCCGCTCTGAGGGTATGCGGGCGAAACCTTGTGTGTCGATGCGTGAAGGCCCAGCGCGGCGGCCGGGCTATGGAAGGGATCCGAGGTGAGGTCCTTCAGCATGGCTCACCCCTTCGGCCCGACGGCGCCGGATGGACGCGCGGGCACATCCACAGTGAAGCCAGCCGAGGTGAACTTGCCGCTTTCGTCGAAGACGCCGACGTCGAGGCTCGTCGCTCCGCCCGGCACCCTGACGGCGATCCGGAAGGCGTTGTTGGCCATGTTCGGCAGATTGAGGTTGCCAACAATCGTGCCGTGGTCCCTGTCGACCACGAAGTAGGTCGTCGAGCCGCCGGTCATGCCGGTTGGGATCAAGCCGGAGATCGTGATCTCGATCGCGGCAAGCACTGCTGCGTAGCCCATGATACCCTCCTCCGTCAGCGGCGCCCGCGCCGCGGTGTTCCTTGTCAGTTTCCATCGTCCGCCGAGCGTCGGCGACCCAACCAGGTCGGTGGCGGCCGCAACCGGCGCCCCCGCAGCGCGCGCCAGCGCATCGACAAAATCGGTTCCGGCAGCGCCGGCGCCCGCGTCACAGCTCCACAGAAGCAGCTCGCCGGAGCCTCCCAATGCCTGGCCGATCGTGGCGAGATCGGCCTCATCGTGCCGCAGCGTGCGCGCCGACCAATCGCCGGCCGCGAAGCACACCCGCCCGGGCGCGCCGTGCGCGATCACGTGCACGGCGTCGAGGCGGTCACGAGCTTCGAGCGCCCGTGCCATCTGGCGCGCGGCCGGGGATTTGGCATCAAGCACGATCGCCTCGACCCGTGGCCTCAAATTGCCGAGGATCGTGCCTGGATCGGATACCGATGGATCGACGAAAACGAGTTCGGTGGCGCTGGCCGTGGCGAGATCCCGCTGGTTCCAATTGGGTTCAAGCTGAGAGCATCCGCCGGCGACGCCCGGCGCGGCGGGGTCGGGCCCGCGGGCAGGCCGCGCAGTGCTGAGGCTTTCATGGAGGGCGGAACAGCGGCGGCCAATCTGCCAGCCGCCGGCTGCGGCGGTCCGTCGCCGCTGTCGGATTGCGGGCCTATCGACGCCGGAAATCGCTCCGCGCCGGGCCCAACTCGCACGCAATCTCACCCCACCCACGACACACTCCCGCCACTGGTCACGCCGACGGATCGGCGTCCAAACGCGAGGGAACTCTGGAACGGGAAACCTGTCCGCCTCCGTGGGCGGGCAACGTTGACGCGGCTTTCAAGGCGCGCTCAAAGAACGCGCCTCCATCATCGCCCGCGATGTGGCTTAACGACCCCCAGATCCTTCCCCAAAACTTCGCAGGACGTCGGCAACCCTACCGCGCGACCTGCGGACACACCCCGTGTCACACATTAGTAAAATCGAAAATTAGGGATTTGTAAACTATAAAGTGGAGATTTGGTGAATGGCCAGGAACAAGATGGCCGAACTTGGCCAGTATCGAAGAGCCGAAGCCGCGCAGATTCTTTTTGAAAATCGCAGGCTTGGCGGCTTCATTTCCGTTTGCGCCGACTTACTAAAAATAATCGCCTCGCCAGGCCGATCCGCTGCCCTCGCTGGAAGCCAGAGATGGCCAGCGGAGGGTTTTCCGCAAGACGATGCCGCACCGACAAGAAGTGGAAACGCGCGAACTTCCAGCGAAGTCCGCGCGCCCCTTTTTCAAACCTGGACCAGTCTCCGGACGTGGTCCATTTAACATTCCTTATTCATGCGGCTTCAAGAGATCCTTCAGGGTCGTCTTGATGGAATGATCGTCGCTGGCGTAGCCGGCGCCATGCTTGGTCTGGTCCGAGG
>NZ_JBFULQ010000374.1:0-5738 GCF_054049815.1 Mesorhizobium sp. P5_C1
AATGACGCCGAGCGGATAATTGGTCATTTCCATGTGCAGCCGGGCGAGATTTCGCCAGGTGCCGCCGACCGCGTAGAAGGGCCTGCCCTGCCCGCCTTTCAACAGCTTGGCCCTCGACAGTTCGTCACGCGTGATCTTGGCCGCCTGGGTCAGCGAGTTCTTCGCCATGTCCTGCAGGCGCAAGCCGCCAAGCGGCAGCGTTATGCCGTCGCCGATCGCCTCGCCGTTGACGTCGACAAGTTCGAGGCTGCCGCCACCCAGATCGCCGGCGATGCCATTGGCCGGATGGAAGCCCGAAATGACGCCGAGCGCCGAATAATAGGCTTCCTGGCGGCCACTGATCACCCGGATCTCGGTCTTGAGCACATCCTCGGCACGGTGGATGAAATCAGGACCGTTGATCGCCTCGCGCGCCGCGGCGGTGGCCAGCACATACATGTGCTCTGCGCCGGCCTGGTCGGAGAGCGCGCGAAAGCGTCGGAACTCCTCCATCGAGCGCGTCACCGCCTCGGGGTCGAGCTTGCCGGTGGAAACGATGCCGCGGCCGAGGCCGGCCAGCATCTTTTCGTTGAACAGCATGGTCGGCGAGCGCGCCAGCCCCTCATAGACGACGAGACGGATCGAATTCGACCCGATGTCGATGATGGATAGCGGTCGGCGGTCCTGCAACCGGCCCTGGGAATCAGACAGCATCAGGTGGACGCTGCGGCGTTCTTCTTGCGGCGCTTGAACTGCGCGATGCGCTTGGGCGCGTGCGACTTCAGCGCGTCACCCCGTCCCGACAGGCTCGGATTGGTCATGAAATATTCCTGCGCGTTGAACGGTTCCTCGCCCTCCTCCAGCACGACGCGCCGGGAGGTTCCATCAGCCAATACGTCGAAACTTTGCTGATTGTCCATGATGTTGCCCAGCATGATCTGGCCCAGGATCTGTTCATGCACAGTTGGATTGGTGATCGGCACCATGGTCTCGACGCGGCGGTCGAGATTGCGCGGCATGAGGTCGGCCGAAGAGATGTAGACGATCGCCTCGTCCGATGGCAGCCCATGACCATTGCCGAAGCAATAGATGCGGCTGTGTTCCAGAAAACGGCCGACGATCGACTTCACCCTGATATTTTCCGACAGGCCCGGGACCTGCGGCCGCAGGCAGCAGATGCCGCGCACGACGAGGTCGATCTCGACGCCGGCACGGCTGGCGTCATAGAGCGCATCGATGATGATCGGATCGACAAGCGCGTTCATCTTCATCCAGATGCGCGCTGGCCTCCCCTCCACCGCATGAGCAATCTCGACGGCAATATGCTTCAAGATGCGGCTTCTCAGCGTGAACGGCGAGATCGCCAACCGCATCTCATCCGTCGGCTCGGCATAGCCGGTGATGAAATTGAAGAGCTGGGCGACATCGCGGGCAATCGTCGGATCGGTGGTGAAGAAAGACAGATCGGTGTAGATGCGCGCGGTGACCGGATGGTAGTTGCCGGTACCGAGATGGACATAGTTGCGCAGCTTGCCGTCCTCGCGCCGCACCACCAGCGACATTTTCGCATGGGTTTTCAGCTCGAGGAAGCCGAACACGACCTGCACACCGGCTCGCTCCAGGTCGCGCGCCCAGCGGATGTTGGCTTCCTCGTCGAAACGCGCCTTGAGCTCGACCAGCGCGGTCACCGACTTGCCGGCCTCGGCCGCATCGACCAGAGCGCGCACGATCGGGCTGTCGTTGGAGGTGCGGTAAAGCGTCTGTTTGATCGCCACCACTTCCGGATCGGCCATCGCCTGGCGCAGGAACTGCACCACCACATCGAAGGATTCGTAGGGGTGATGGACGACGATGTCCTTCTCGCGGATGGCGGCGAAGCAGTCGCCGCCATGCTCGCGGATGCGCTCGGGAAAGCGCGGATTGTAGGGCGTGAACTTGAGGTCGTCGCGCGGGATGGCGACGATTTCGGAAATCTGGCTGAGCGCCAGCGGACCGGTCAGAACGCTGATGCGGCTCGACGATACGCCCAGCTCGCCGGCAACGAAGTCACGCAGTTCCGCCGGCATCAATACGTCGAATTCGATGCGGATCACCGACCCGCGGCGGCGGCGCTTCAGCGCCGTCTCGAACAGGCGCACCAGATCCTCGGACTCCTCCTCGACCTCGATATCACTGTCGCGGATGATGCGGAACGTGCCGGATCCCTTGACCTCATAGCCTGGGAACAGCTTGCCGATATAGAGGCCGACTGCCTCTTCCAGCGGGATGAAGCGGACATGGTGCTTGCGGTCCGGCAAACGGATGAAGCGCTTCAGCGCCACAGGGAGGCGCAGAAGCGCGCTCATCTCTTCGCCGTTCTTGCGGTGGCGCAATTGCAGCGCCATCGAGAAACCGAGATTGGGGATGAACGGGAACGGATGCGCCGGGTCGATCGACAGCGGGGTCAGCACCGGAAACACCTGCTCCTGGAAATGGTCTTCCAGCCAGATCTTTTCGTCCTTGGTCAGTGCGTCACGGGTGATGCTCTCGATGCCTTCCTTGTTGAGCAGCACGATGAGTGCCGAAAGGCTCTTCTGCTGGTCTTCCTGCAGCCGTTCAACCTCCCGCAGCAGTTGTTCGAGCTGCTGTTCGGGGGTGCGGCCGTCAGGGCTTTTCAGCGTGATGCCCTCGCGCACCTGGCCGGCAAGACCGGCGACGCGGACCATGAAGAACTCGTCGAGGTTGGCCGCCGAGATCGACAGGAAACGGACGCGCTCCAGCAGCGGATGATTGAGGTTCAGCGACTCCTCGAGAACGCGCCGGTTGAACTGCAGCCAGGAAAACTCCCGGTTGACAAAGCGATCCGGGTTGCCGCCCTCCGGGCGAGCCACCTCGACATTCACGAATTCGCTCTGCACCGGCTTCAGTTCGTTCATTTTTCCTGCTCTTCCCTCACGCTCCGCCGCCGAGCGACGCAACCTTCCCGGATGCGCCGCAGGTGCCCTGAAGCGAGGCCTGACCCTCTCCGTAAACCGATTCCGTTTTCGGGGTCATTGCCTTAACCGGCTTAACTTATCCTCTGACAGGCTTTTGCGACAGTTTGATTTCATCGAACTTGCAAAGAGACCGGTTATGATCCAGATGCAGAAGAGACTGCGTTAAGGAGACGACGACGATGGCAGGCGGTTCCATTCCCCATTTTCAGAACGATGCGGGCCACCCGGCGATCGACATCGGCGTCAAGGAATTCATGTGCACGGGCGCCAACCCGCCTTTCGACCACCCGCATGTGTTTCTCGACATGGGCGACGACAACGAAAAGGTCTGCCCCTATTGCTCGACGCTCTACCGCTATTCGTCCAAGCTGAAGGCGACAGAAACGCTGCCGGCCGGCTGTATCTACATCGACCAGGCCGCCTGATTCCTTCGCGGCAAGCCCGATGGACGACACGCGGTCCCGGCAAATCGTCATCGCCGGGGCGGGCGTCGCCGGGCTGACCGCCGCGCTGGCGTTCGCCGAACGCGGCTACCCCGTGCAGGTGTTCGAACAGGCGCAGCGTCTGGAAGCCGCAGGCGCCGGCATCCAGCTTTCTCCCAACGCAACTCGCATTCTTCGCCAGCTTGGCGCGCTCGACCGGCTGCTGCTGGCAGCGGTGCGGCCGGAAGCGGTGGTGTTGAAGGACGCCGCGACGTTGCGCGAACTGGCACGCGTGCCGCTGGGACAAGCCGCCGAAGCCCGCTGGCAGGCACCCTATCTCGTTGCTCACAGGGCTGACTTGCAGAGCGCACTGACTGCGCGCGTTGCCGAGATGCCGAACATCGTTCTTTCTCCCGGCGCACATGTCAGCGGCGTTGCGAAAGGCAGCCATGGTGTCACAGTGGCTGCCGAGATGGACGGCGAGRCCATCGAGGCCGAGGGCTTGCTGCTGGTCGGCGCCGATGGCGTCTGGTCATCGGTGCGCGGGCTTGTCGACACAACCAGGGGAGCGGCCTCGCCAAGAAGTCACTTTTCGGGCGAACTGGCCTGGCGTGCCACCATTCCCGCCGACAGCGCTGCCGGAAAAGCCTTCGCCGCGATCGGCGCCACCGATTGCGTCACGACCTTCCTGCATCCCGGCTTCCACATGGTCGCCTATCCCGTCAGCAAAGGTGCTGCCTTCAATCTTGTCGCTTTCACCAAAGGCGAACGCATTGCCGAGGGCTGGTCCGGGAACGCCGACACCAGGATCTTGACCGGTGCCATGCGCGGTACGGCAGCAGCACTTGCCCGTCTGATCGAGGAAGCCGGCGGGTGGACGGCGTGGCCGATCCATACGATCGAGAGTAAGCAGCCTTGGACGAACGACCGCATCGCGCTGATCGGCGATGCGGCGCATGCGATGACGCCGTTCGCGGCGCAAGGTGCCGCCATGGCGATCGAAGATGCGGCCGCACTTGCGGATGTCGTTGCGGACTTGCCCGGCGATCCGGCACAAGGTCTTCAAATCTGGGAGAACCTGCGACGGCCGCGCGTCGCCAGGGTCGCCCGTCGTGGCGCCCTCAACCGCCTCGCCTGGCATGCCGCGGGTCCAGTCTCCATCGCACGCAATCTGTTCCTGAAAATGCGCTCGTCTGAAAAACTCGCCGCCGATCTGGACTGGCTTTATGGCTGGCAGCCGCAGAAAATCATCCGGCGCTGAAAGCTGGGGCATAGGCCGAATGCCGGCCCATAGAACGGAGTTAATTGTAAAGCCGCATCGACAGGCCGAGCGAAGCCGGCAGCGGATTCCACCAGCCGGTGCGCAAGCCGGCGGTACGCAAGGCTGCCGCCGTCCAGGTGTTGCAGCCGACCAACGCGTTGAAATGGCCGTTGGCTTCATAGAAGCGGTCGAAGCTGGAATAGGCCGCGCCCGGAACAAGAAGCGGCCCTTGCGGCCCCCGTTGGAAACTCGCATCGATGAAATCGAGCAGTGCCGCAAAACGCTCCTCGCCGATGTCGAAGCCGGCGACATCCGGATGCGGTTCGACTATGGCGCCAGCAACGTCGACATGCATGACCGACGCGTCGAGGGTCAGTGCCTTCATCACCGGGATGGCCTTGAGCTCGGACCATGTCGGCGTCTCCAGGTAGAAGGCGCGACCACCCCAGCCGAAGACGATGTAGCGAACCTCCGGACTTTCGGCCGGGATGGCGGCGTCGACCAGGAAATGGAACCGCTGGCGCACCCTGTCGTCCATCGGGATGGCGATATCGGTGTGGATCGGGTTGTTCAGCACCAGGATGTGGCGCGTGGTGGCGGGATTGGCGGCGGCCGGCGGCCACAGCGGCCTCGGCACCAGAGTGCCCAGCGTCGCAGCAAGCGCAACGACGATCAGTAGCAGGCCTAGAAAACGTCCCAGCTTCTTCATGAATGGCGGCATTGCAAACGCACCCCGGCGCGACACGAGCCGCCCGCCTCCTGCTCATCCATACGCAAAAGAGCCCGGCACTGTTTCAGCCGGGCTCTTCCTGGTTGTCGAAAGCCTAGTGCAGGATCTGCGACAGGAACAGCTTTGTGCGCTCGTGGCGCGGATGATCGAAGAACTCGGCCGGCGTGTTCTGCTCGACRATCTGGCCCTGGTCCATGAAGATCACGCGGTTGGCGACCTTGCGGGCAAAGCCCATTTCGTGGGTGACGCACAGCATGGTCATGCCTTCTTCGGCAAGGCCGACCATCGTCTCCAGAACTTCCTTGATCATTTCCGGATCGAGCGCCGAGGTCGGCTCGTCGAACAGCATGATGCGAGGGTTCATGCACAGC
>NZ_JBFULQ010000375.1:0-5721 GCF_054049815.1 Mesorhizobium sp. P5_C1
TCCTTATCACCTTGCTGGTCGGCGTCGCCATCGGCCTGTTCCATGGCTTCGGCATCGTCAAGATGGGGCTGCCGCCCTTCATCATCACGCTGGCAACGCTGACGTCGTTGCGCGGCATCGGTCTTTTGATGACCAACGGCAATTCGATCTCGATCAACAACGATGCCTTTCAGGAGTTCTCGCGCAACTCCTTCCTCGGCGTCCCCAACCTGTTCTGGATGGTGATCCTGGTCGGCATTCCGGCCTACATCTTCCTCCATCATAGCCGTTGGGGCCGGTATTTGTTCTCGGTCGGCTCCAATGCCGAGGCCTCGCGCCTGTCCGGCGTCAATGTCCAGCGAACCATCTACATGGCTTACACACTGTCGGGCCTCTGCGCGGCGTTCGTCGGCGTGTTGCTGGCCTCGCGCATCGGCATCGGCAACCCGACCCAGGCCGAGGGTTGGGAACTGCAGGCGATCGCGTCGTCGGTGATCGGCGGCACCTCGCTGTTCGGCGCGGTCGGCTCGGTGCACGGGCCGCTGCTCGGCGCTTTCATTCTGGCCACCATCAACAACGGCGCCAATCTCTTGAACGTCAACGCCTTCTGGCAGCGCATCATCACCGGCGCGCTGATCATCATCATCGTCTATTTCGACGGGCTGCGACGCCGCGGTAGCAAGTGACAATAATTTGAGATCGATCGCCGGCCCTGTCACGAAAATGGGCCGGCGATTTTCATGACAAACTGGATTGAAGCATGAAAGCCGTCGTCTGCCGCTCGCCTGGTGAGCTCGTCCTGGAAGACCGTCCGGCGCCGAGCGCGCCACCTCCCGGCTGGGCGCTGGTGGCTGTCAGCCATGTCGGCATCTGCGGCACCGACTATCATATCTTCGAAGGCAAGCACCCATTCCTCGCCTATCCCCGCATCATGGGCCATGAAGTGTCGGGAACGATCGTCGAGACCGGCGAAGGCGTTGAACTTTCCGCTGGTGAGCCGGTGGTCATCAATCCCTATCTTTCCTGCGGCAAGTGCATCGCCTGCCGGCACGGCAAGCCGAACTGCTGCGTCGGGATCGAGGTGCTCGGTGTCCATCGCGACGGCGCCATGTGCGAACGGATTCTGGTGCCGGCACAAAATCTCTATCCGGCAAACGGCCTTTCGCTGTCCGACGCCGCTGCTGTCGAGTTCCTGGCCATCGGCGCGCATGCAGTGCGGCGCGCAAGCGCCGATCCCGGCGCCCGCACGCTGGTCATCGGCGCCGGTCCGATCGGGCTCGGCACGGCCATCTTCGCCGGCATCGCCGGGCTTGACGTTACGCTGCTCGACATGAGCAGCGAAAGGCTTGCCTTTGCCGCCAACGAGCTCGGTTTCAAGACCCTCGATGGTTCGCGCGGCGCGGTGCCCGATCTGGTCGGGCAAGCGACGGGCGGCGAAGGCTTCGATGTGGTCTTCGACGCCACCGGAAACACCCAGTCGGTGCAGTCGGCCTTCGCCCATGTCGCGCATGGCGGAACACTGGTGCTGGTCAGCGTTGTCAAGGATGACATCACCTTCTCCGATCCGGAATTCCACAAGCGCGAGATGACCCTGATCGGCAGTCGCAATGCGTTGCGCGCCGACTTCGACCACGTCGCCGCCTCGATCCGCAACGGCGCCGTGCCATTGGCCAAGCTCGTCACCCACCGCACCACGCTGGCCGGCACGCCACATGATCTCGCACGCTGGGCACACGAGAAATCCGGTCTGATCAAGGCTGTGATAGAAGTCGGATGAGTGCAATCCTGGAAAAGTTTGAAGCGGTTTTCCCGGGAAAAGCGCTTAGCGCTTTCGCTAAGGGAATTGAATTCGACAATCTAGGCAACCGGCGGTCTCGGCTCACAACGCCGACAATTTGAGTTCGACCCGCTCGGCCGGGAACCGCGACTCGGAAAACTGGATCGGTTGGCCGTCGGGTGTGACGTTGACGGCGACCGTGACCAGCACGATTGCGCCGGGCTGCAGGTCGAGGTCGGCAAGGTCGGCGGCATCGGCATGGCGTGCTGACAGCATGGTCGATTGCCTCAAGTAATCATCTATGCCGAAACGTGCCAGCGACGCGGTGATCGAGCCGGTTTGTGCCATGGCGGCATCGATGCCGGCAAAGCGCCTGGCCTCGAACCAGCCCGCGGCACGCGACACCGGGCGACCGTCGGCTTCGCCGCGTGTTTCCAGCCGGATCACGTTTGTCCCCCTGGCTAGGCCCAGCCCCTCGGCGACGCGCTGGCTGGCCGGCTCCACCGACGAGGCAAGCAGGACTATATGCCGTTCCGACGCCTGCCCTTGCAGGCCTGCCGAAAACCGTGTGCGCGCGCCGATCGGATAGGATAGCCGCTTGCGCGACAGCACGAAGGTGCCGCGTCCCTGTTCGGCCCGCAGCACCCCTTCCTGCACAAGGGCTGCTATGGCACTGCGCACCGTGTGACGGTTGACGCCATAGCGCTCGGCCAGCGCAACCTCTGGCGGTAGCGCTGCATTCTCGGCGAAATCGCCGATGGCGATCGCATGCAGGATCTTGTCGGCGATCTGCCGCCACAGCGAGACACCACTCCGCCGCTCGATGCCGTCCGCTTCCAGCTGCCCGACCATTAATTGCCCCGGCCTCCCATTGCTTGTCATCCACCCGTCATGGACTCGCGATAGATAATAGGTATAATTTGTATAGTTGTCTATATCAATAGACAAATTTAGCCAAGAGGAATGTTGCTCATGCGAAGACAGGAAGCCCGCGACCAGGCCGAGCGCAAGGCCGCCATGGCGACACTGGCGCAATCCAGCGGCGATGACGTCGTCCGGCTCTGGAACGCTACCGGGCTGCCCTCGGAAGCTGAGCTGCTGCGCGGCCCGGAGACCGGCTTGGTCACCGTGCGCGGCCGCATCGGCGGTGGCGGCTCCCCCTTCAATGTCGGTGAGACGACGGTTACCCGCGCCACTGTCCGGTTGCCGTCCGGACAGGTCGGCCACTGCTATGCGCTTGGCCGCGACAAGCAGAAGGCAAGGCTGGCGGCGATCGCCGACGCGTTGTGGCAGGACCCGGCGCGTCGCGCCGAGGTCGAGACCGGGCTCATAGCGCCTCTGCGGTCGGCTCTGGCCACGGCGCATGAACGGCGCCGCGCCGAGACGGCGGCAACGAAGGTGGATTTCTTCACCATGGTTCGCGGAGAAGACTGATGGAGATCGCAGCGCATTCGATCGAAGGCGGTTTCGCCGATCCGGTCTTCAACGCCCAGACCGTGTTTCGCGCGATCATGGAGGCGATGGCGCGGCCGGGCAGCATACGGCCCCTGCCCGCCTTCGCTCGCCCGCCGGTGCCGTTTTCAGCGACCGCCGGCGCCGTAGCGCTGGCGCTTTGCGACAACGACACCCCGCTCTGGCTCGATCCCGCTTTGCAGGCCTCCGCCGCGATCAAATCCTGGCTTGGTTTCCACACAGGTGCGCCCTTGGCCAACACGCCGGCCGATGCGCATTTCGCTTTGATCGCCACGCCGGCCGAGATGATGGCGCTCGACGGTTTTTCGCAAGGCACGCAGGACTATCCCGACCGCTCCACCACGCTGATCCTGCAGGTCAGCGATCTCGCCTCGGGCGCCCCGCTGCTGCTCGAAGGCCCCGGCATCGAAACCAGTGCCACGATCGCGCCGGCGCAGATTCCGCGTCATTTCGTCGAACAGTGGAAGCAGAACATCAAGCGCTTCCCGCGCGGCGTGGATATCATCCTCGCCACATCGGATGGCGTCGCCTGTCTGCCGCGCACAACGCGCATCAAGACGATGGGGGCCTGAGATGTATGTCGCGGTGAAAGGTGGCGAGGCGGCCATTGCCAACGCCCACAGCCTGCTCGCCGACCGCCGGCGCGGCGACCGTTCGGTGCCCGCCCTTCGGCTCGACCAGATCGTCGAACAGTTGGCGCTTGGCGTCGACCGGGTGATGAGCGAAGGCTCGCTCTACGACCGCGAGCTGGCGGCGCTTGCCATCGTCCAGGCGCGCGGCGACCTGATCGAGGCGATCTTCCTGGTGCGCGCCTACCGCACCACATTGCCGCGCTTCGGGTATTCCAAGGCGATCGACACCGCCACCATGCTTGTCGAGCGACGTGTTTCGGCGACCTACAAGGACCTGCCCGGCGGCCAGCTGCTCGGCCCGACCTTCGACTACACGCACCGGCTGCTCGACCCCGAGCTTGCCGCGGGCGGCGACGTCGCCGAGCCGCTGCAGCGCGAGACGGAAGCGCAAGCCATGCCCCGCGTTTCTGCGATCCTTGCTCGCGAGGGCCTGATCGAGCCGGATGGCGAGATGCCGCAGGACCATGTCCCCGGCGACATCACCCGCGAGCCGCTGGAATTCCCGATGGCGCGCGACATCCGCCTGCAGGCGCTGTCACGCGGCGATGAGGGCTTCTTGCTGGCGCTCGGCTATTCAACGCAGCGCGGCTATGCCCGCAACCATCCTTTCGTCGGCGAGATCCGCATCGGCGAGGTCGAGCTGGAACTGGATGTGCCCGAACTCCCGTTCGCTGTGCCGCTCGGCACCGTGCGGGTCACCGAATGCCAGATGGTCAACCAGTTCAAGGGCTCGGCCAAGGCGCCGCCGCAATTCACCCGCGGCTACGGCCTAGTCTTCGGCCAGAGCGAGCGCAAGGCGATGGCGATGGCGCTGTGCGATCGGGCATTGCGCGCTTCGGAACTCGGCGAAGATGTCGTCGCCGCCGCGCAGGACGAGGAGTTCGTCATCTCGCATTCCGACAATGTCCAGGCGACCGGCTTCGTCGAGCACCTGAAGCTCCCGCACTATGTCGACTTCCAGGCCGAACTCGACCTCGTGCGCCGCATGCGCGCCGAATATGACGCCCGCGAAAACCCGGTGAAGGCGGACGACAAGAGGGAGGCTGCGGAATGACCGCTCAACCGACAGACATCGCCACCTACAACTTCGCCTATCTCGACGAACAGACCAAGCGGATGATCCGCCGCGCGATCCTCAAGGGCATCGCCATCCCCGGCTATCAGGTGCCGTTCGCCTCGCGCGAGATGCCGATGCCCTATGGCTGGGGCACCGGCGGCGTCCAGGTCACCGCTTCGATCATCGGCCCCGACGATGTCTTGAAGGTCATCGACCAAGGCGCCGACGACACCACCAATGCGGTTTCGATCCGCGCCTTCTTCAAGAAGGTCGCCAATGTCGCCGTGACGACCGATACCGCCAGCGCCACCATCATCCAGACCCGCCACCGCATCCCCGAGCATCCTCTGACGGCGGGCCAGGTGCTGGTCTATCAGGTGCCGATCCCCGAACCCTTGCGCTTCCTCGAGCCGCGCGAGACCGAAACGCGGAAAATGCATGCGCTGGAGGAATACGGCCTGATGCATGTCAAGCTCTATGAGGACATCGCCAGGCACGGCCGCATCGCCACCACCTATGCCTATCCGGTCAAGGTCGAGGGCCGCTACGTGATGGACCCGTCGCCGACGCCGAAATTCGACAATCCCAAGATGCACCGCTCGCCCGCTTTGCAGCTGTTCGGCGCCGGCCGCGAAAAGCGTATCTATGCCGTGCCGCCCTTCACCGAAGTGGTCAGCCTCGACTTCGAGGACCATCCGTTCGAGGTGCAGACCTTCGACCAGCCCTGCGCGCTGTGCGCGGCCGAGAATGTCTATCTCGACGAAGTCATCCTCGACGACCATGGCGGCCACATGTTCGTCTGC
>NZ_JBFULQ010000376.1:0-5719 GCF_054049815.1 Mesorhizobium sp. P5_C1
GCTCCTTGGACGCGACGCGATTGCGACGCCGGGCCAACAAATGCAATCGAGCAAGACAAGTTTCCGTTAACTCGAACGAGGAATCGGCCCCAGAAGCGGCCTAACGAATGAACATGGTTTGCGGGAAATTAATCATACCGATAAAATGCGCCCGACCCGCCATTGGCAAATGGAGCATTCTACGCAATAAGTTAACTGACTGTTAACTATGGAGTGATGGGTTGCAAACCGTGTTTGATGGCAAAAGCCTGATTACTGCCAAGATGATCGCCAGCAGTCTCCGTCGAGGAACGATCGAGCATCATGGCGAAGAGTTCGAAAACGCTCGCGCGGAGCTGGCGCTCATTCTCAGCGCGACACAGCAGCAAATCGAACAACGAAAAGACCCTGCCGAGATCATTCGTCGCCTGATGTCGCACCTCAACGCGACGCGTTCCAAGGTGCATCCCGACGTTTGGCAAGCATTGATACCGGTGGTGCAGGGCCACCCGGTCCTGGAGTATTTTCTCGAGGATCCCCTGACACGGTGGTCCTTCAGCAAGCCCAGGGGGTATTCTGGCGACGCGGAGTTGCTCGACTACATCTATTGTGATCCGCACGTGGCCGAGAGCGTGGCAAACGCCTCGGAGACCGGCAAGGCGCTCTATACCCATACCCAGGACGTGCCGTCGTGCGTCGCGGCACGGGAACGACGCGATCTTTTGACCCGATATGTCGACGAGTCTGCGGCCAAGAACGGACCGCAAACCGAGGTCCTGGCGATCGCGGCCGGCCATTTGCGTGAGGCCAATCGCTCAGTCGCCCTGGCGGAGGGCCGTCTCAAGCGCTGGGTTGCGCTCGATCAGGATCCCCAGAGCGTCGGATTGATTTCGCGCGACTTCCAGGGCACCGCGATCGAAGCCATCGACGGCTCGGTGCGCACCGTGCTCACGAGGGGCCACAAGCTGGGCCAGTTCGACTTGATCTACGCCTCAGGCCTTTACGACTACCTTGCGCACAACGTTGCCGTGAAACTCACGAAGACCTGCCTGCAGATGTTGAAGCCGAACGGGACGTTCCTGTTCGCGAACTACGCGGAGGGCAATCCTGACGCCGGGTACCGTGAGACGTTCATGGACTGGGTGTTGCTGCTGCGCTCGGAAGTCGACATGTGGAACATCGTCAATGCCAGCGTCGACCGCAACACCGTCGAGGCCAAGGTGTTCTTTGGCGAGAACCGCAACGTGCTGTACGCCGTCATCGAAAAGCGCGGCTAGCCTTTGGCTTGCACCTCCGGCCACCTTCCGCTATAGAGCCGCCACCCGCGTAGACACCCTTGGAGGCAACGCGGCGGAAAGCCGCCTCACCCGGCGGCTTTCGACGTTTACGGCCAAGCACGTTGCCGGCCGCGAACGCTCCAGAACAAACCGAAAGGAAATGCCATGAGCCACGACACTTACGAGCTCAAGGCCGAAGCACGCGAACAGGTCGGTAAGGGGTCCGCCCGTGCAGTTCGCCGCAACGGTAAAGTGCCTGCAGTAATTTATGGTGACAAGCAGCCTCCCCTGGCCATCGCGCTCACCTACAAGGACATCTACTACAAGATCCATGGCGGCGGGTTTCTGACCACGATCGCCACGATCGATGTCGACGGCAAGAAGATCCAGGTCCTGCCGAAGGACTTTCAGCTCGACCCGGTCAAGGATTTCCCKRTCCAYGTCGACTTCCTGCGCATCGGCAAGGACACCGAGGTCAATGTCGACGTGCCTGTCCACTTCATCAACGAGGACAAGTCGCCCGGCATCAAGCGCGGCGGCGTGCTCAACATCGTGCGTCACGAAGTCGAGTTCCACTGCCCGGCCAATGCGATCCCGGAATTCATCACCGTCGATCTCACCGGCGCCGACATCGGCGACTCGATCCACATCTCGGCGGTCAAGCTGCCGGCCGGTGTGAAGCCTGTCATCTCCGACCGCGACTTCACCATCGCGACCATTGCCGGTTCGTCGGCGATGAAGCCGGAGACGGAAGTTACGGCTGAAGTGGCGACCCCTGAAGCGGCCCCTGCCGCCGAAGAGAAGTAACTCTTTCACGCCCGGAGCAGGYGATGCTGCTGTTTGYAGGTCTCGGCAATCCGGGTGCGAAATACGCCRACAACCGGCACAATGTCGGCTTCATGGCGGCGGACGCAATCGTCCGCCGCCATTCCTTTTCGCCCTGGTCGAAGAAATTCCAGGGCCTGATTAGCGAAGGCACGCTTGGCGGCGAAAAGATCGTCCTGATCAAGCCGCAGAMCTTCATGAACCTGTCCGGCCAGTCGGTCGGCGAAGCGCTGCGCTTCTACAAGCTCAAGCTTTCCGCGCTCACCGTCTTCTACGACGAGATCGACCTTGCCGAGGGCAAGCTGCGCATCAAGACCGGCGGCGGCGCCGGCGGCCATAACGGCATCCGCTCGATCGACGGCCATGTCGGCAACGCCTATCGCCGCGTGCGCATCGGCGTCGGCCATCCCGGCGTCAAGGAAATGGTCCAGTATCACGTGCTTGGCGATTTCGCCAAGGTCGACCGCGAATGGCTGGAACCGCTGCTCGACGCGATCGCCGACAACGCCGCCATGCTCGTCAAGGGCGACGAATCCGGCTTCATGAACAAGGCCAGCCTCGCCGTCCAGGGTAAGGCCGCGCCGGAGCCGGAAAAGCAGGCGCCAAAGCAGCCGGCGCCCAAGCAGCAAAGTCACGTCCGCCAGGCTCGCCCGCAGCAGCCGGCAGTCAAGCTGCCGGAAAGCGGCCCGATGGCCGCGATGCTGAAGAAACTCTTCGGCAAGGAGTGAACGCAGCAGGAGCGTGCGGCGTTACAGGGCTTGACGTTGATCACCCCTATCGCCCATAGCCCTGATCAAATTTCGATTTCCCGATAGGACCGGACAAAATGGGTTTCAAATGCGGCATCGTTGGCTTGCCCAATGTCGGCAAGTCGACGCTTTTCAACGCGCTGACCAGGACGGCGGCGGCGCAGGCCGCCAACTATCCGTTCTGCACCATCGAACCGAACACCGGCGAGGTGGCGGTGCCCGATCCGCGCCTGCAGAAGATCGCGGCGATCGCCAAGTCGAAGGAGATCATCCCGACCCGCATCTCCTTCGTCGACATTGCCGGCCTGGTGCGCGGCGCCTCGAAGGGCGAAGGCCTGGGCAACCAGTTCCTCGCCAACATCCGCGAGGTCGACGCAATCGTGCACGTGCTGCGCTGCTTCGAGGATGACGACATCACCCATGTCGAGGGCCGCATCGACCCCGTCGCCGACGCCGAGACGGTCGAGACCGAGCTGATGCTCGCCGATCTCGACAGCCTCGAGCGGCGCATCGTGCAGATCCGCAAGCGCGCCGGCAGCAAGGACAAGGAAGCGACGACCGTGCTGCCGCTGATGGAGGCGGCGTTGGAGCTGCTGCAGGCCGGCAAGCCGACCCGCATCCTGCTCAAGGGTATTTCGGCGGACGACCTGCGCATCCTGCAGGGGCTGAACCTTCTGACCTCGCATCCCGTGCTCTATGTCTGCAACGTCGCCGAAGCGGACGCCGCCACCGGCAACGAGCACACAAGGGCCGTGGAAAAGATGGCCACAGCGCAAGGCGCCAGCACCGTGGTGATCTCGGCCGCGATCGAAGCGGAAGTCGCCCAGTTGTCGGACGAGGAGGAGATGGAATTCCTGTCCTCGCTCGGCCTCGACGAGCCCGGCCTGAACAAGGTCATCCGCGCCGGCTACGAGCTGTTGCAGCTGATCACCTATTTCACCGCCGGCCCCAAGGAAACGCGCGCCTGGACCGTGCACAAGGGCGCCAAGGCACCGCAGGCCGCAGGCGTCATCCACACCGATTTCGAGCGCGGCTTCATCCGCGCCCAGACCATCGCCTACAACGACTTCATCACGCTGGGCGGCGAAGTGGCGGCCAAGGAAGCCGGCAAGGCGCGCGACGAAGGCAAGGAATATGTCGTCCAGGACGGCGACGTCCTGCTGTTCAAGTTCAACACCTGATTTTGTGAAGATCACGCTTGGCGGCAAGCCCTTCCGGTACCGGCAGCTCTAAGAGTTCTTCCGAGCCGCCGGAGTCATTCGCCCGCCAGTTGCTTGTCTTGATTTTGTCACGCCACAGGACTAAGCGGCAGGTGCACGCGCCGGACCGCCGTGCCATCCGACACGAGCTTCAATCCGAACGCACCCTTTGGCCCCAACAAGGGAGACCCGGCGATGATCAAGGCCTTCGTCGTGGACAATGACCGCCTGCGCGTCATCGACGATCTCCTGGCAAACGGCGAGAACGTCGTCTGGGCCGACCTGCTCAACCCGACCAGGGAAGAGGAAGTGGCGATCGAAAGCTGGCTCGGCGTCGCCATTCCGACGCGCGAGGAGATGGAGGAGATCGAGATTTCGAGCCGCCTCTATGTCGAGGACGGCGCCTACTTCATGACCGCCACCCTGCCCGCCCAGACCGAGGTTGACGATCCCCTGATGTCGCCGGTCACCTTTGTGCTCGCCGGCTCCCGGCTGATCACCGTGCGCTATCACGAACCGAAGGCATTCAAGACCTTTCCGCAACGCGCCGAAAAAGTGGCAACCGGCTGCACCAGCGGCGACACCATTCTGATCGGGTTGCTGGAGGCGATCGTCGATCGCCTCGCCGACATCCTGGAGCGCGCCGGCCGCGACATCGAGGCGATTTCGCGCGATATCTTCGAGGCGCGGTCGACCAAGGTTTCCAAGCGCAATCGCGATTTCCAGGAACTCCTGAAAGCCATCGGCCGCAAGGAGGACATCGCCTCCTCGATCCGCGACAGCCTGATCTCGCTGCAGCGCTTGGCCGGTTTCTTCGCCCACGCCTCGACCCGGACCAAGATGAGCAAGGACACCAAGGCGCGCATCAAGACGCTGTTGCGCGACGTGCTGTCGCTAGCCGACCACGCCACCTTCCTGTCGCAGAAGATCAGCTTCCTGCTCGATGCCACGCTCGGCATGATCTCGATCGAGCAGAACGCCATCATCAAGATCTTCTCGGTCGCCGCCGTCATCTTCCTGCCGCCGACGCTGGTGGCTTCGATCTATGGCATGAATTTCGACATCATCCCCGAGCTCAAATGGCAGCTCGGCTATCCCTTCGCGATCGGCCTGATGATCTTGTCGGCGATCCTGCCCTTCTGGTATTTCCGCCGCCGCGGCTGGCTTTGACCCGTCCGCCAAAGGCCACGTGGCCGTGACGTGGCGCTATAGAAATCTCTTGACCAAACGGCGGCCTGCCTGCATCCGGAAACCCCGATCCGAAATCGTGGGTCTATGAACCGGATTCCAGACCATGACTGCAAAAACCTGGGCCTATGAGGACTTTGTCGAGGGCGCCTTGTTCGACCTCGGCAGCAAGCAAGTGAGCGCCGCCGAAATCATCGAATTCGCCAGCGAATTCGACGCGCAGCCCATGCATCTCGATGAGGAAGCCGGCAAGGCGAGCATCCTCGGCGGCCTCTCCGCTTCGGGCTGGCATACCTCAGCCATGTTCATGCGCATGCTGTGCGATGCTTTCCTGCTCGACTCCACCTGCCAGGGATCGCCCGGGGTCGATCAGGTGAAATGGAAGAAGCCGGTGCTGGCCGGTGACACGCTGACAGGAAGCCTGGTGGTTCTCACCAAGCGCCTGTCGCGGTCGAAGCCGCAGCTCGGCTTCGTCACCATGCGCAGCGAACTGCTCAACCAG
>NZ_JBFULQ010000377.1:0-5660 GCF_054049815.1 Mesorhizobium sp. P5_C1
GCCCAGGCCCAGGAAAAGACCCTGAGGATCGGCACCGAAGGCGCCTACCCACCCTTCAACAACCTCACCGCCGATGGCCAGCTCGTCGGTTTCGACATCGACATCGCCAAGGCGCTTTGTGACCAGATGAAGGTCAAGTGCACCTTCGTCGCCCAGGATTGGGACGGCATCATCCCCGCTCTCCAGGCCGGCAAGTTCGACGCCATCGTCGCCTCGATGTCGATCACGCCGGAGCGCAAGGAGAAGGTCGACTTCACCAACAAATATTACAACACGCCGTCGGCCCTGGCCGTGCCTAAAGACAGCACCCTGAAAGGCGTGACCAAGGCAGATCTCGCTGGCAAGACCATTGGTGTCGCCACCACGACCACGCATTTCAACTATGCCTCGAAGACTTACACTGACAGCACCGTCAAGGGCTATCCGAGCAGCCCCGAGGAGCAGGCAGATCTTGCCAATGGTCGCCTGGACGCCATCGAGGACGATATTGTTGTGCTTCAGCAGTGGCTGGATTCGCCTGATGGCGCATGCTGCAAGATTCTCGGCCAGCCTTCGCCGCAACCGGTCGACATCTTCGGACCGGGCGCCGGCATTGCCGTACGCAAGGGCGAGACCGATCTCGTCAACAAGTTCAATGCGGCCATCGAAGCCATTCGCGCCAATGGAAAGTACAAGGAAATCAACGACAAGTACTTCAAGTTCGACGTCTTCGGCGCCGAATCCTGATAATATGACAGAGGCGGCGGGGGTCTCCCGCCGCCTCTAGGTCTTCTGTGATCGCCGTGGAGACAAGACCAGTCAATGCCAGCCCAGAGCTTATGGACACTTCTTAGTTGGGGACCCGATGGCTGGCTTGATGATATCGCTTATGGCGCCCTGGTTACCGTCGCGCTCGCACTCGCCACGCTGCCGATMGGGCTGACGATCGGCTTTTTCATTGCATACGCCAAACAGTCCGAAGAACCCTCGCTGCGCCTCGCCGCCAACATCTACACCACGGTCTTCCGCGGCCTGCCGGAACTGGTGACGCTTTTCCTGTTTTTCTTCGGCGTGCCAATTCTGCTGCAGCATCTCATCCGATATTTCCGGCCCGACGCGACCATCGACGTCAACGGCTTCGTCGCCGGCATGATCGTGCTTTCCCTGATCTTCTCGTCCTATGCCAGCGAAGTTTTCCTGTCGGCATTCCGCGCCATACCGAAAGGCCAGTATGAGGGCGGCTATGCCATCGGCCTTTCCAACTGGCTGACCATGCGCAAGGTGATCTTGCCGCAGCTGCTTCGTATCGCGTTTCCCGGTCTCGAAAACTGCTGGCTTAGTCTGCTCAAGGATACATCGCTGGTGTCGGTCGTCGGACTCGCCGAGACGCTGCGCAACGCGGGTGTGGCGGCTCGCGTCACCAAGCACTCGTTCCTGTTTTACAGCGTAGCGGCCCTGGTCTTTCTCGGCCTGGCCATCGTTTCGTCCTTCGCCACCAGCGCCATCCTGCGCTCGCTCGGCCGGCGGGAGGCACAACGATGAGCGCCACAGCCACCATGGTCGAACGGCCACCGCCACGGGCGCGGGGCTGGCCGCGTCCCCGCATCGCCGGCTATGCGCTCGTCGGCCTATGGATAGCCTTCGGCCTGGGTATTGTTGCCTATCTCGTCCTTGCCTGGAATCCGGCCTTCTTTGCCAAGTATGCGCCGGCCTATCTGAGCGGGCTTGGGGTCACCCTGTCGCTGGTCGCCATAGCGATGGTGCTTGGGGCAATACTGTCGCTCCCTGTCGCCTACGGCCGTATGTCCAGGAACCGGATCTTGTCCGGCCTCGCCTATTGCTATGTCTACTTTTTCCGTGGCACGCCGCTGCTGGTCCAGACGTTTCTGGTCTATTACGGCGTCGGCTCTTTCCGGCCGCAACTCAGCGAATTCGGCATCTACCTTCCCGTCTTTAGCGATGGGCTGTCCGTCGCCCGATTCACGCTTTGGGATTTTTTCAAGGATGCATTCAACTGCGGCGTCTTTGCCTTTGCGCTCAACACCGCCGCGTACCAGGCCGAAATCCTGCGTGGCGCCATCGAGAGCGTGCACAGGGGCCAGTGGGAAGGCGCTGCTTCCCTGGGCCTGCACAAACTGCAGACCTTGCGCAAGATCATCCTGCCGCAGGCCTTGATTGTTGCCTTGCGGCCTTACGGCAACGAACTCATCTTGATGATCAAGGCTTCGGCCATCGTCGCCATCATCACCGTCTACGACCTGATGGGCAACGCAAAGCTCGCCTTCGCCAACTCCTTCGACATTCAGGCCTATATCTGGGTCGCCGTCGTCTACCTCGTCATGGTCGAGATATTGCGTCATGGCATTGAATGGATCGAACGCCGGATCACCATTCACCTGAAACGCTGACTGGTTCCATATACTGCCTGCACCAGTCGATGAGCCCACAGGCGTCTTGACGAAATGAGCGCAGAGCCTAGAGCTTTTGCAGCAAATTTCGTTTCCGTCTGAAGGATAAGATCATGGCATCTGTGGCATTTCTCGGTCTTGGCGTGATGGGTTATCCGATGGCCGGGCACCTCAGGAACAAGGGTGGCCATGACGTCACCGTCTACAACCGCACCAAGGCCAAGGCCGAGCAATGGGTTGGCCAGCATGGCGGCAGCCTCGCGCTAACGCCGGCGGAGGCGGCCGAGGGCAAGGATTTCGTCTTCTCCTGCGTCGGCAATGATGACGATCTGCGTTCGGTGACGACAGGTCCCGAAGGTGCCTTCAAATCGATGAAGAAAGGCTCGGTCTTCATAGACAACACAACGGCCTCGGCCGAGGTCGCGCGCGAACTGGCGGCGACCGCGCAGGCCGGTGGCTTTTCGTTTCTCGATGCGCCGGTCTCCGGCGGCCAGGCAGGCGCCGAGAATGGCGTGCTAACGGTCATGGTCGGCGGCGAGCAKGAAGCTTTCGACAGGGCCAGGCCCGTCATCGATGCCTATGCCCGCATGGTCGGCTTGATGGGATCGGCTGGTGCTGRCCAGCTCACCAAGATGATCAACCAGATCACCATCGCCGGCCTCGTGCAGGGTCTGGCCGAAGGCATCCATTTCGGCAAGAAGGCTGGGCTCGACATCGAGAAGGTGATCGAGGTGATTTCCAAGGGTGCGGCCGGTTCCTGGCAGATGGAGAACCGGCACAAGACGATGAATGCCGGCAAATATGATTTCGGCTTCGCCGTCGACTGGATGCGCAAGGATCTTGGCATCTGCCTGACCGAGGCCGACCGCAACGGAGCCAAACTGCCGGTGACAGCACTTGTCGACCAGTTCTACAAGGATGTGCAGGCGATGGGCGGCAAGCGTTGGGATACATCCTCGCTGCTGGCGCGCCTGGAAAAATAAGGTTCGCGATGACCGAGCTTTCGCCCCAATCCAGTGCCGACGAAATCGTCGCGCATCTGCGCTCGATCGGCTCGGAGGAAAATCGCCTTGGCATGCTGCGCTACGGCATCAAGATCGAACGTGCGCTCGGCATCTCGCACGGCGTGCAGCGGCAGATTGCCAGGAAAATCAAACGCAACCATGAGCGCGCTTTCGCGCTGTGGCAGACAGGGATCATGGAGGCGCAGTTCATTGCGTCCGTCACGGCCGACCCGAAGCGGTTTTCGGCCGACGATGCAAGGCAATGGGCGTCGAGTTTCGACTCCTGGGATATCGTCGATGGCGTCTCGGACCTTTTCGTCGACACTGACGCCTGGAAAGAACTGATCGGCGAGTTCGCGGCCGACGAACGGGAGTTCGTTCGACGCACGGCTTTTGCCATGATGGCCTGGTCCGTCGTCCACCGGAAGAAAGAGCCGGAAGCGACCTTTCTCGCCTTCCTGCCAATCATCGAAGCGCATGCCACCGACGGCCGCAACTTCGTGAAAAAGGGGATCAACTGGGCCCTTCGTTCGATCGGCAAGCGATCAATGGAAATGCACGGTGCTGCATTTGCTGTCGCCGAAAGGCTCGCGCAATCGACGGACAAGACGGCGCGCTGGATCGGCAAGGATGCTGTGAAGGAACTATCGGATGCCAGGACGCTCGAGCGCCTCGCCGCCAGGAAAGCCTGACGGACCTGAAATCCGCTTTACGGAAGTGACGCGCTCGACGCGYGCCGATTTCGAAAACCTGTTCGAACAGCCGGGCGCACCGAAATATTGCTGGTGCATGGCTTGGCGCTATCTGCCCAGCCGCGAGCAAGTCGAGGGCGACGAGAAAAAGCGGGCCATGATGGCGCTTGTCGACGCCGGCACGCCGGTCGGCATCCTCGCCCTCATTGACGGCAAGAGCGTCGGTTGGTGCTCGGTCGCGCCACGCCAGACCTATCGCAGGTTGTCACGCCAACAGGACGACAGCCAGACCGATATTTGGTCGATCGTTTGTTTCTACGTGCCAAGGGCTTTGCGCGGAAGTGGCCTGGCATCCGCGCTGCTCGACGCGGCCATCGATCACGCCTTCGCCAAGGGGGCCCGAACGATCGAGGCTTATCCGGTCGATCAGGCATCGCCGAGCTACAGCTTCATGGGCTTTCGCGACATGTTTGCGGCTCGCGGGTTCCACGAGATCGGCATGGCCGGTTCTCGCAGACATGTGATGCGGCTCGAGCGTTGACGCCATTGGCAGCGGCGTCTCTACTCGGGTCCAAAGGAAGCGGCCAATGAGCAACGATATCGGATCATCCATAGCGCTCGCGGCGTTGTTTGTGTGCGTGGCCGCCGCCAGCGCTTCGGCCGAGACCACACACATATTCTGGAAGGATCTGCGCCCGGCGACGCAGACCGCAGCCGAAAACGTCGGGCTGACGATGATCGCGGCAAAATTGCCCGACCATGGCGAGACGCTGTCCCTGAATCTGCAGGACAAGACTATCCAGTTGGCAGGCTATGCATTGCCCGTCGATCGCGACGGAGACCTTGTCTATCAGTTCCTGCTGGTGCCGTGGACGGGCGCCTGCAGCCACATGCCGACGCCGCCGCCCAACCAGATCGTGCTGGTCACGCTGGCCCACCCCTACAAGATGTCGGAGGCCTATCAGCCGGTTGCCGTCACCGGCGCGCTGAAGCCGGCTATGGAGAAAAGCCAGCTGTTCATTCTCGATGGCGTCAGCGTCATCCAGTCCGGTTACACCRTGCGCAAGGCCGATGTGGTGAGCGTCGACAGCGTGCCAGACACGATCACGCTGCCGGTGAACTCACCCTGGAGCTTCCTCAACAAGAAAAAGAACTGAGAAGTCCGGTCAGCTCAAGCGGCGTTGGCGCCAGATTCCTTGTCCAGCACCATGTAATCCAGTGGGATCTCGGTCGTGTATTTGATCTGCTCCATGGCGAACGACGACGACACGTCGCGGATCTCGATCTTGGCGATCAGCCGTTTGTAGAAGGCATCGTAGGCGGCGATGTCGGGCACCACGACGCGCAGGAGATAGTCGACATCGCCGCTCATGCGGTAGAACTCGACCACTTCGGGAAATTCCTGGATGACCTCGGAAAACCGCCGCAGCCATTCATGGCTGTGCGAATTGGTGCGGATCGACACGAAGACGGTGACCCGCACATTGACCTTTTCATGGTCGAGGATGGCGACGCGCCGCTTGATGACGCCCTCTTCCTCAAGCTTCTGGATGCGCCGCCAGCAAGGTGTCGTCGAC
>NZ_JBFULQ010000378.1:0-5657 GCF_054049815.1 Mesorhizobium sp. P5_C1
TACATGGGGAGGAAAACGACCTCTCACTCGACACGTTCCTTCACGAAATCGGGACGACATTCGCTGAAACGCAAATGAACCGGAAAACTCCACGCAACGGCCGTTTGCCAATGTCCTCGCAGGGATAGCCGCGGTCAAGATTTGTTGACCTCCATCAAGCCCAAATTGACTACCGCTTGCCTTTTTGTCGGACCATAAGACAGGCCGTGCGGTCAGGTCTCGGCTGGCTGGCGCGCACAAGGCAATCTTGCCTTTGAACGCGGATGCGCCAGCTTGGGCTGCAACATATAGCCGCCTGCATGACGGAATTGGCCACAGCATTGGAACAGCCTCAATTTGCCACCGAGCGCGACCCGAGGTTGAGGCTAATCATTCCGATCATCGTCGCCATCGCGTTTCTGATGGAGCAGCTCGATTCCACCATCATCACCACCGCGATCCCGGCCATCGCGCGCAGCCTCGACACGACACCGGTCAGGCTGAACCTGGCGATCACCACCTACATCCTGACCTTGGCCGTGTTCATCCCCGTCAGCGGCTGGTTCGCGGACAGGTTCGGCGCACGAAGAGTATTCGCGCTGGCGCTTTTCACCTTCACCCTTGGTTCGGCGCTGTGCGGCATCGCCAGCAGTTTCGGCATGCTGCTGGCGATGCGCGCGCTGCAGGGGCTGGGCGGTGCCATGATGACGCCCGTCGGGCGGCTGATCCTGCTGCGCAGCTTTCCGCGCAGCGGCTTGATCACCGCCATGACGTACATGACCTTGCCCGCCATCATGGGACCTGTCATCGGGCCGCTGCTCGGCGGCCTGTTGACCACATATGCCTCGTGGCGCTGGATATTCTATGTCAACGTGCCGTTCGGCTGCCTTGGCATTGCCGCTGCGCTGCGCTTTGTCGACGATTTCCATGAGGAAGCGGTGCAACGTTTCGACTTCGCCGGATTCCTGATGGTGGGATGCGGCGTCGCACTGCTGCAATTCGGGCTGGAAAGCATCGGCCGGCCGATCATCCCTGTCTCGGCGACAGTGCTGGTGCTGGCAGCGGCGGTCCTGCTGCTGCTCGCGTTCGGGCGCTATGCGCGCCGCGTCGTCGCGCCGGCAGTTGACCTGACGCTGTTTCGGTTTCGCTCGTTCTGGGTCGGTACGCTGGCCGGCGGCTTGTGCCGTGTCGGCCTCAACGGCGTGCCGTTCCTGTTGCCGCTGATGCTGCAGGTCGGCTTTGGCATGAGCCCGGTTACCTCCGGCTCGCTGACATTCGTCGGCAGCTTCGGCGCCTTGCTCATTCGGCCGCTGCTGTCGCCGCTGTTGCGGCGCTTCGGTTTCAATGTCGTGCTGATCGGCAGTGCGCTTGTCGGCTCCGCCGCTGTGGCGGGCTTCGCCCTGATCGGCGTCGACACGCCACACTGGATGATCGGCCTCTACGTCTTCGTGTTCGGCATCATCCGGTCGGCGCAGTTCATGACCTCCAACACGCTGTCCTACGCCGACCTGCCGGCGGACAAATTGAGCCGCGCCACCAGCCTCGGCGGCGTCCTGCAGCAGCTCAGCGTTTCGCTCGGCGTTTCAATCGCCGCCATGGTGCTGGGTCTGGTTGCCGGGGAAACCCACATCGTGACACCGGGGCGCTTTCATCAGGTGTTCCTGCTGACCGCGATCATCCCGCTGCTGTCCATTCCCGGCTTCCTGTATCTGCGCGCCGAGGACGGCGTGCAGGTCAGCGGCCACGTTCGCAAGGACAATTCTCGCAAATAGGGCGACGAAAGTTATGGCCTAGCATCGCGCGCGTATACGGGCATACTTGCATCCACATAGGGAACCATCGTTAGGTGCCCTGAACTTCAGCTCTCCGCCGGCTTGCGTTCGACGATGTAGATGTGGTYGGCCGCCAGCACCACTTCGCCGCGCTGGTTGATCACTTCGCAGCGCTCGATGACCCGTCCCGAAGCCGGCCGCTTGGGATCGTCTTCCTTGGCCGCGATGGTGGTGCGCGTCCGGATCGTGTCGCCGATGAACACCGGCTTGATGAAGCGCAGCCGGTCGTAACCATAGGAAAAGGCGACAGGATTGACGACGGTCGCCGTCAGCCCGATGCCGATCGAGAACACCAGCGTGCCATGCGCGATGCGCTGGCCGAATGGCGTCGTCTTCATGAACTCGGCGTCCATGTGATGCGGGAAGAAATCGCCGGTGTGGCCGGCATGGACGACAAAGTCGGTTTCGGTGATGGTGCGGCCGCTGGTGAGGCGCGACGCTCCGATCTCGTAGTCCTCGAAATACTGGATCTGTTCCATCAGGGTCTTTCCGCGATCGGTGTCGCCGGTGCCGCACTCGATTGATAGGCCGCCTCGACCAGCGCCATCGTGCTCCAGGCATCCTCGACCGGACTGATCAGCTTCGCATCTTCGCCGGCTGCAGAACGCTGGACATTGGCCATGCGGCCGACGAAGGCATCGGGAAACCACTCGCCGGCCAAGGGCACCGCGACCCAGTCCGTCCCGCCTTTGGGGTAGATTTCCAGCACATCCGGTTCACCGCGCGGATAGTCGAGGTTGAGGCCGAGTTTGAGATAGGCCGCGCCCTCGGTGCCGCAGATGCGGAACTCGCAGGCCTGGTGCCGGCGGCCGAACTTGTGGTCATGGTTGATCGACAGCGCGCAGCGCACCGTGTTGCCATAGTCGAGAATGGCGCTGGTGCGCGTCTGCGCCACCGCATGGTTGGGATGGCCGAGCGTCTTGGCGTGCACGCCTCGGGGGTCACCGAGCAACTGCCGGATCAGGTCGAGATAGTGGATCGAATGCATGGCGATCTCGACGCGTGGCGCCTTGAGCAGGAATTCCCACAGTTCCCACGGTGTCGCCAGCGCCAGCCAGGCGTCGAAGTCGACGATCTCGCCGAGCCAGCCCTTGGCGATCGCGTCCTTGAGCGCCAGCATCATCGGCGCGAAGCGCAGCTGGAAGTTCACCGCTGCCTGAAGCTTTTTGGCGCGGCAGATTTCGAGGATCGTGGTTGCTTCAGTGAGGTTGCTGCCCATTGGCTTCTGGATCAGCGCCACCGCGCCGTCAGGCAAGGATTTCAGCACATCGGCATGGCGCGACGGCGGTGTCGCGAGGTCGAAGATCGCGCCCTTGACGGCTGCAGCCTCCTCGGCGGAACGAAAGGCTGTCACACCCCATTGGGTGGCTAGTTTTTCAGCTCGAGCATGATCGGGATCGTAAAGCCCGGCGATCGGGAAGCCGGCCTTCCTGTAGGCCGGGAAATGCGCGTCGCCGACGATCGACCCGGCCCCGAAGGTGACGATCGGCCGGGGCGTCGAAGGTTTGGGCCAGGACTGGGCGAGTGAGGCAGGGTCGAAACCGCCTTCAATCATGATGGAAGACCTCGTCCATCGCTGCCCACCATTCGCCTTCCCCGCGCGTCGCCAGCGGTTCCTGGCAAGGCATGCAGACCGCCCACCATTCCTGCGTCCTCGGGTCGGCTGCCATCTTGGCCATGTCGGCCGCGTAGTCGGTGCCGTGATATTCGAACGTGCTGAACAGCAGGTTCTCCGGCCGCTTCAGGTAGATCGAGTAGTTCTTGATGTTGCAGGCCGAGATCATGGTCAGCACGTCCGGCCAGACAGTAGCGTGAAGGCGGACATACTCCTCGACCTTTTCCGGCTTCAGCCCCAGAACCATCCCCATCCGCTGCATATCAGTCTCCTATCCGGTGATCGCCGTGGTGAATTCGGCGATGCTCATGGCCTTGACCGCGTCCCAGTCCCAATCGATGCCGATGCCCGGTTCGTGGGGCGCCAGCGCCTGGCCATCCTCGATGCGCATATGCTTGCCGGTCAACTGGTCGAGCTGCGGAATGTACTCGACATAGCGGCCGTTCTGAACTGCGCAGGCCAGGCTGACATGCAGTTCCATCAGGAAATGCGGGCAGACCGGAATGTCGAAGGCCTCCGCTGCATGGGCGATCTTGAGCCAGGGCGTGATGCCGCCGATGCGGCCGACATCGACCTGGACGATCGAGCAGGCGCCTTTTTGCATGTATTCGCGGAAATGGCGGATGGAATAGAGCGACTCGCCGATGGCGATCGGCGTCGGCGTTGAATTCGACAACCGCACATGCCCGTCGATATCGTCGGCCGGCAGCGGCTCTTCGATCCAGGCGAGGTCGAGCTCGCGCAGCCTGGCCGCGCGCCGGATCGCTTCGTCGACAGAGAACCCCTGATTGGCGTCGGTCATGATCTCGTAGCCGTCGCCCACCGCCTTGCGCACCGCCGAGAGGCGGGCAAGATCCTCCGACCCGTGCGGCCTGCCGATCTTCACTTTTGAGCCGCGAAAGCCCTTGGCCTTGGCGGCCAGCGCATCGTCGACCAGCGCCTGAGTCTCGATGTGCAGCCAGCCGCCTTCGGTCGTGTAGAGCGGGCAGCGGTCCTTGGCGCCGCCGGCCAGCTTCCACAGCGGCAGGTTCTGCTTTTTCGCCCGCAGGTCCCACAGCGCCGTATCGATCGCAGCGATCGCGATGGCGGTGATCGCGCCGATCGTGGTGGCGTGGGTGGCAAATTCGAGATCGTGCCAGATCGCCTCGATCATGTCGGGGTCGCGGCCGATCAGGCGCGGTGCCAGATGGTCGGACAAGAGCCGCATCACCGACGAGCCGCCGGTCCCGATCGTATAGCTGTAACCGGTGCCGACCGCGCCGTCGGAATCGGTGATCGTCACGATGGGCGTTTCCTGGCTGACGAAGCTCTGGATTGCGTCGGTGCGCTTGACCTTGGGAACAAGGTCCACCATCCGCAGTTCGACTTTCTCGATTCTGGCCATGTCGTCAGCTCCGCAATGTCTTCCCGGTGTCGGCGGCAAACAGATGTGCCTGCGACATGTCGAAACTCATGGCGATCCGCTCGCCCGATTTCAGCGGCCTCGGGTTCAGCATGCGCGACACCCAGTCAGTGCCGTTGAATTCGACGAACACCAGCGTCTCGTTGCCGAGCGGTTCGGTGACGGTGATCGGCAGCTCGATCTGGTGGACGTCGGCGGCGCCGCCGGAACTGATGCCATGGCCGGTCGGATAGATGTCGTCCGGCCGCAGCCCGAACACGACCTTCTCGCCGGTGGCAACATTGGACTTGAACTGGTCGGGCAGCGGCAGTTTTTCGCCGCTGGCGAAAACCATCTGGCTGTCATCGATCGTGGCTTCGTGCAGGTTCATCGGTGGCGAGCCGATGAAGCCGGCAACGAAGCGCGTCGCCGGCCGCCGGAAAACCTCGTCGGGCGTGCCGACCTGTTCGATATGGCCGTCGCGCATGATGACGATGCGGTCGGCAAGCGTCATCGCCTCGACCTGATCATGGGTGACATAGATCACCGTCGACTGCACCTTGGCATGCAGTTTCTTGATCTCGGTGCGCATCTGCGTGCGCAGCTTGGCGTCGAGGTTGGAGAGCGGCTCGTCGAACAGGAAGACGTCGGGATCGCGCACAATGGCGCGGCCCATGGCAACGCGCTGCCGCTGGCCACCGGACAGTTGCGACGGGCGGCGGTCCAGCAGCGTGTCGAGGCCCAGGATGGCCGAGGCCTCGGCGACGCGTCGGTCCATGTCTTCCTTGGCCGCACCGGCGATCTTCAGGGAGAAGCCAAGATTCTCGCGCACCGTCATATGCGGATAGAG